>JANLSD010000338.1:0-22935 GCA_031362245.1 Acaryochloridaceae cyanobacterium OTE_25_metabat_464
GCACCAATATCAACAAATATTCCAAATGCCTTCGATGAAGTAACAATTCCTCGAACTTTAGTCCCAAGCTCAAGGGTGTCAATGAATTTATAATATGCTTGCCACTCTTCAACGCTTTGATTAGATATATCAATAGATCTAGAACTTAAAAATAAAATTTCGTCAACACAATTAAAGACAACCGTATCAATCTCTTCTCCGATTTCCAATAACTGTTGTGATCTTTCATCTTCAACACTATGCGCTGTAAGAACAGACTTATAATCTGTCTCTGTCTCTAACAAGACGCGCCCATATTCGTCAAACCCAGAAACCGTAGCTTTTATAGGGCTTCCAATCTTATGAATAAATCTCACTACTTCCCATGAATTCATCACAAAGGCCCCATTCCTTAAATGCAGAGGCATAACTAGTAATTATGCCGATGATGGATGATAACTCCGGCATTATGGGTGTTATCCAACCTGATCCGTATAATTCCGAGATAAGGACACCCAGAACCGAAAAATTTGATCTTTAGACAAAAAATCAATCAGACAATCTGCTGCTGGAAATAATTCCGCAAGTCGATCGCCAATGCCGGAACCTCAACAGCCCGACGCACCAACGCCTCATCCGCCTCACGGGCATAGATTCGGACAATATCTGCAATCGTGACATCGTGCTCATCTCGATAGATCAGCTCGATCGCATCCCCTGCCCCAACCTCACCCTCCTTCACCACCGAGAAATAGATCCCACTCAAACGGCTATCAAGAAACTGCTTCACCATATCGTTTCGCCCAAACTTAAGATTGAGCTTGAAGCATGGGAACCGAGGCTGCGTCACCATCACCTCAGCACTGCCAACGCGAAAGCGATCGCCAATATTCACCGTGGCCTCCGACAACCCTTCAACCGTCAGGTTTTCGCCAAACGCACCCCAAGGGAAGTCCTCATCGGGTTGTTGCCGTCGCCAATAAGCGTAATGCTCAACTGGGTAAGCATAAATCGCTTTCTCTATGCCACCATGAACCGTGAGATCTGCTTGGCGATCACCATCCAAATTCAGCGATCGCATTTGGATTCGCCCTTCAACGGGTGCTTTGAAAATGCCCGTCAAGACCGTTTTTCCTTTCCAAATCACCTCACGGGGAAGCCCTACATTCACAGAAATGACTTGCATTGTTTCTTCCCCTTTGTCTTAATGTCTATGACTCAATCTGTCACCCTCATTAACTTTTAATCTTAGCCTCAGACTGACCTAGGCATCCAGATGGATACTTTACCCCATAGAGCCAATCCGCTTGATTGAATGGAGTGCCCCAAAAGATGGCCAATACAACCGCCGAATCCCAAAGATTAGAAGCCGCTCACGCTCAACAAATCCCTTGGAAAAAGTGGGGACCCTACCTCAGCGATCGCCAATGGGGCACCGTCCGCGAGGACTATAGCCCCTTCGGTAGCGCTTGGGACTTCTTCCCCCACGATCATGCCCGCTCCCGTGCCTATCGCTGGGGCGAAGATGGAATTGCGGGGATTTCTGACGACCAGCAATTACTGTGCTTTGCGATCGCCCTGTGGAATGGCGAAGACCCTATCCTCAAAGAGCGACTATTTGGACTAACAGGCAACGAAGGCAATCACGGCGAAGATGTCAAAGAGTACTACTTTTACTTAGATAGTACTCCCACCCACTCCTATTTAAAAGCGCTCTATAAGTATCCCCATCAAGCCTATCCCTACGACCAGCTTGTCGCAGAGAATCAGCGTCGCAGTCGCCAAGAGCCAGAATTTGAGTTACTGGATACGGGAGTCTTTAATGAAAATCGCTACTGTGACGTATTCGTTGAGTACGCTAAGCATACGCCTGAAGACATTCTGATCCAAATTACTGTTACCAATCGAGGGCCAGAAGCGAAAACTCTGCACTTACTACCCACCCTCTGGTTTCGGAACACTTGGTCTTGGGACAAAACCATAGAGAAACCTAACCTGAAGTTCCAGCAGACTAATGCTGAGGGGGCAGTGATTGAAACAACCCATCCTAGCCTCGGCAAGCGCTGGCTGTATTGCCAAAGTGGAAATGGCAACGCTTTTCTCTTCACTGAAAATGAAACCAATGAACACCTTCTGTTTGGAGGCGATAATCTGACCCCCTACGTCAAAGACGGCATTAATAACGCAGTCGTCAACGGACAGATGCTGGGCATCAACCCAGACCAAACGGGCACCAAATGCGCCGCAGACTATGTGCTAACCCTTGGGCCAAATGAAACGCAAACCATTCGACTCCGACTTTGTGATAAGCCCAACCTAGCCCAACCCCTCGGCAGCGAATTTGAAACAATCTGGAAAACCCGCGTTCAAGAAGCGGATGCGTTTTACCAAGACCTCGCGCCCGTTCCCATCAGTGACGATCTGCACAACATTCAGCGCCAAGCCTTTGCGGGGATGCTCTGGAGCAAACAGTATTACGCCTACAGCATCGAAAATTGGATTGCAGGCGACCCCGCCACACCAACCCCGCCACCCGAACGCAAGCGTGGACGCAATGCCCAATGGGTTCACTTCGATGCCGCTGAAATTCTCTCTATGCCTGACAAGTGGGAATATCCTTGGTTTGCCGCCTGGGATCTCGCCTTTCACGCCATTCCCCTAGCTTTAATAGATCCAGAATTTGCTAAAGCCCAATTAGACTTGATCACGCGGGAGTGGTACATGCATCCCAACGGTCAACTCCCAGCCTACGAATGGGCTTTTGGCGACGTGAATCCGCCCGTTCATGCCTGGGCGACTTGGCGGGTTTACAAGATTGAGCAAAAGAAGACGGGGAAAGGCGATCGCCAGTTTCTAGAGCGCGTCTTCCAAAAGCTGTTGCTGAACTTTACCTGGTGGGTCAACCGTAAAGATATTCATGGCAACAACGTTTTTGAAGGCGGGTTTTTGGGGTTAGATAACATAGGCGTCTTTGATCGCAGTGCTCCGTTACCCACAGGCGGAAGACTAGAGCAATCCGACGGCACAAGCTGGATGGCGATGTATTCCCTCAATATGTTGACCATGGCCTTAGAGCTGGCCCTCGAAAATCCAGTGTACGAAGACATTGCGACCAAGTTCTTCGAGCACTTTATTTACATAGCAGCGGCAATGGATCGCATTGGTGTCGATGATGACAATCTGTGGGATGACCAGGATGGCTTTTTCTACGATGTGCTGGAATTGCCCAATGGCAAATCCATTCGCCTCAAGGTTCGCTCAATGGTGGGATTAATACCCCTCTTTGCGGTGAGCACCATCGAACCCGATCTGTTGAATCGTCTACCTGCCTTCAAGGGGCGATTAGAGTGGTTTATACAAAACCGTCCCCATCTAGCGCACAAAATTGCTTGTATGGAAACGCCAGGGATTGGTGCAAGAAGGCTTTTGGCGATCGCCTCCCCAACCAAACTCAAACGCATCCTCCAAAAAATGTTGGATGAAACCGAATTCTTCAGCGCACACGGCATCCGTGCCCTATCCAAAATCCACGATGAGCAGCCCTATGTTTTCGACGTGGATGGCGCTCAATTCCGCGTCAATTACGAGCCTGCTGAATCTAGCAGCGGCTTGTTTGGAGGAAATTCCAACTGGCGCGGCCCAGTGTGGTTTCCGGTCAATTTCTTGCTCATTGAGTCCTTGCAAAAATTCCATCACTACCTGGGAGATGATTTCACCGTGGAATGTCCAACGAGATCTGGACAAATGATGACCCTTTGGGAAGTAGCCTCAGAACTCTCACAACGCCTCATCCAAATTTTCGCCAAGGATTCGACGGGACAAAGACCTGCCTATGGGGGAACCGATACGTTCCAACACGATCCGCACTGGAAAGATTTGATATTGTTTCACGAATACTTCCACGGCGATAATGGCGCTGGGATTGGAGCCAGCCACCAAACCGGATGGACAGGATTAGTCGCTAAACTGATTCAGCAATTTGGCGAATACGAAGAACAGCAAAAAGCACCTGACTGAAGAAAAACCGCTGATTAATACAGGAGATATCTAAGTGCAGACCAGACAAACAGAAAATTCGCGCTTTAGCTGGATTCCGTTGAATTCATCCGATGCAGCCGCCGCTGAAGGTGCTGACGTGATTGCGGGACTCAGCCAAACGTCTAAAACGTTGCCCTGCCGCTATTTTTACGATGATATTGGCTCAGCACTCTTTGAGCAAATCTGCGACCAGCCCGAATATTATCCAACTCGCACCGAACAGGCTCTTCTAGAAGCCCACGCCTCAGACATTGCCCGTCTGACAGGGCCGTGTGAATTGATAGAGCTAGGCAGCGGCAGCTCCCGTAAAACCCGCCTGCTCCTGGATGCCTATAGCCAAATCGACCATCACCTGCAATACTTTCCCATTGACGTCAGTGCAGGGATTCTCAAAACCACCGCTTTAGATTTGTTGCAGCAGTACCCAGCCCTGCGGCTTTGCGGACTCGCTGGAACCTATGAGCAGGCGCTTGCCCAACTGCCCCGCACCAGTCTCAAGAACCGAATGCTCATTTTCTTGGGCAGCACCCTTGGCAATTTGAACGAAGCAGAGTGCAATGATTTCCTCACCCTTATTCATAAAGCCCTACAGCCTGGAGAATTTTTTCTGCTTGGTGTAGATTTGCAAAAGCCAGCACCAATTCTAGAAGCAGCCTATAACGATGACAAAGGCATCACGGCGGCCTTTAACCTCAATATGTTGTCTCATCTCAATCGCCAATTTCAGGGGGACTTTGACCCTGAACAGTTTCGGCATTTGGCGTTCTACAACCCCGTTGAGCATCGCATAGAAATGCATCTCAAAAGTTTGAACCCTCAAACCGTCATTCTTCAAGACCTGAATGCCCAGTTTTCATTTGATGCTGGAGAAACGATTCGGACTGAGATTTCTCGGAAGTTTCATTTACCCACGCTCACAACCGTTCTGGAAAACAAGGCGATCGCACCTTTAAAAACCTGGACTGACCCTAAGGGTTGGTTTGCGCTATTGCTCTGTCAGCGACAATGTGTAAATCAGGATTGCCCATGAACCGCCTAATTTAAGGAAACACTACTCCTAAAATGGAAGACTTGTTTAAGTTATGGACTGCCTATCTAGCCGTAGGGATAGAAGCCAGTGCTGGGGCAATCATTGGCCTAGCAGCACTTGAAGCAATTTATAAAGCATTGAGGCTGTTCTTTACTCGAAGGCGATCGCCCGATGAACTCAAAGAAGAAATCCGCTTAAATTTTGGTGGGTGGCTATCCCTAGCTTTAGAATTTGAGCTGGCAGCAGATATTTTGCGAACCGCAATCTCTCCAGGCTGGACTGAAATTGGACAACTGGGCGCAATTGTTGTCCTCCGAACAGCACTCAACTTTTTCCTGCAAATGGAGATTGAAAAGGCTGCAAAACGGAAGCAATAAAAACTGCGATCACATTCCATCCAAAACTTCATAATTGATTTCTATCGTTACGACGTGAGTGAACGCTTTTAGCATCGCAACATTTAGATTTTCATGAAAGAACTATGAATTTCTCATTTAAGCTTCATCTTCTCGGTCGTAAATGAAGTCAGGATTGAATTTGCAATCCAGACAGCTCAATTACAGGCTCTAAGTGTTCAAAAGCTACGCTGGCAAGCATCTTCAGCTAGTTCATCGCACTCTTGCCGAGTAATACATATAAACGATTAATGTCGTACAAAGGAATATTGATTTATGAAAAAGCTTGAAGGTAAAGTCGCCCTCGTGACAGGCAGTAGTCAAGGTATTGGGCAAGGTATTGTTCTAAAGCTTGCTGAAGAAGGCGCAGATGTTGTGATTAACTATCGCTCCCATCCCGAAGGCGCGGAAGCCACACTAGCGCAAGTTCAGGCCATTGGCGGGAATTGCTTCACGGCAATGTGTCCTAAATCAATGGGCTATACCCTTCAGGCTGACTTGGGGAGTGTAGAGGAGGTTCGCCAACTGATAGCCAGTAGTATTGAACATTTTGGCAAGCTAGATATTCTGGTAAATAATGCTGGGATTGAGAAACATGCCCCGTTCTGGGATGCCTCCGAAGCGGATTACGATGCTGTAATGAACGTCAATTTGAAGGGTGTTTTCTTCGCGACGCAAGCCTTCGTCCAGCATCTGATTGAGACGAAACGGACTGGCAAAATTATCAATATCAGCTCCGTTCATGAAGAGTTACCATTCCCAAACTTTACGGCCTACTGTGCCAGTAAGGGTGGCTTAAAAATGTTGACCCGCAATTTGTCCGTGGAGTTGGGCGCACTGGGTATCACGATTAACAATGTGGCACCCGGAGCCATTGAAACTCCGATTAATACAAAACTCCTCAATGATCCAGCAAAGTTGGGTGCACTGCTTAACAACATTCCCCTCGGTCGGCTAGGCCAACCTAAAGATGTTGCGTCTCTCGTCGCATTTTTGGCTTCGGAAGATGCGGGCTACATTACGGGTAGCACCTTTTTTGTAGATGGTGGGTTGCTTTGGAATTATCAGGAGCAATAATTATGCCCCGTATTCCCTTATTTATTCCGGTGATTTGGGGAATGCTGCTTCAGATCTCATTCCTCTTGAAATATGGAGAACAAAAATGTCAATAGACACACATTACGACCTGATTATTATCGGGACAGGGGCGGGCGGCGGTACGCTTGCTTATCGAATGGCTCAAAGCGGCAAAAAGATTTTAATTCTAGAACGTGGGCCATTCTTGCCTAGAGAGAAAGATAACTGGAACACTAAGGTTGTGTTTAATAGCGATCGCTACCACAACCCTGAAGTCTGGTACGACAAAGACGGAAAAGAACTCCATCCCGGCATGAGCTACTCTGTGGGGGGGGAATACCAAAGTTTACGGTGCGGCGCTATTCCGCCTGAGAGAGCAAGATTTTGAGGCTTATCAACATAAAGATGGCATCTCTCCCGCATGGCCCCTGAAGTACAAAGACTTTGAACCCTATTATGTGCAAGCCGAAACACTCTATCAGGTGCATGGCAACAGTGGAGAAGATCCTACCGAACCTTTCCGAAGTGCAGACTATACATACCCTGCGGTGAGTCATGAACCTCGGATCCAAGAAGTTTCGGATATCCTCAAAAGCAAAGGCTTAAATCCCTATCACACCCCTGTCGGCATTCGCCTCAACGAAGCGCAACGGTACTTGAGCGAATGTATTCGCTGTAGTACTTGTGATGGATTTCCCTGTTTGGTTCATGCTAAGTCCGATGCTGAGGTGAGTTCGGTTCGCCCTGTGATGGGTCAGGAAAATGTCACGCTACTCACCGAAGCTAAGGTGCTAAAGCTCCATACCGATCCATCTGGGCAAAAAATCGACCGTGTGGAAGTGGAAGTTCGTGATCCTGAGTCGGGACAGGTGCAGGTGCAACAGTTTTCTGGGGATGTGGTGGCGATCGCCTGTGGAGCCGTCAACTCTTCTGTGCTGCTGCTCAAATCTGCCAACGAACAACATCCCAACGGGTTAGCGAACAGTTCCGGCTTGGTGGGACGCAATTTTATGAAACATGTGTTGGGTTCTGTGATTGGCGTGAGTAAAAAGCCCAACCCAACCACGTTCCAGAAAACACTGTCGATTAACGACTTTTACTGGGGTGAGAAAGGCTACGACTATCCCCTGGGACAAATCCAAACCTTAGGCAAAGTCAGTAAAGAAGCCCTGGAAGGCAATGCCGCAGCCTATGCACCCCTAACCCCAGAGGAAGTTGCCAGTCATTCCATCGATTGGTGGCTAACGGTAGAAGATTTGCCCGATCCCAACAATCAGATCCGCGTGGATGGTGACAAAATCATCCTTGACTACACCGAGAATAATTCTGAAGTCTATGATCGCCTGGAACAACGCTGGATCGAAATCTTGAAATCTATTGAATGTGGTCAGAACATTATGCCCAACTGTTCCTATTTTGTGGGCGCGGGTAAAACCTACACGGGCAAATTGCCTTTGGATGGGGTTGGGCATCAAGTGGGTACCTGTCGTTTTGGGGAAGATCCTGCTACCTCAGTCTTGGATCTCAACTGCCGCACCCACGATATTGATAATCTCTATGTGGTGGATGGGAGTTTCTTCTGCTCCAGCGGAGCCGTAAATCCCACGTTGACGATTATCGCCAATGCGTTAAGAGTGGGCGATCACCTCAACGAGCAAATGAAATAAGGTCATTTCTGACATTATAACTGTCAATAACTCTGGAAGGGCGCAATGCCTTGCGCTCCTACAATGCGGTAACTTCTTTGCAAGAAATCGCCTAAACGCAACTATTCCTAGACTTTTGTCCTTACAACACTGTGATGAAAACCCCAACAACATCAAGCCTCAATCCTGCGTGGCAAGTTCTAGACACGCTCAATGCTCATAATTTTACCGAAGCCCGACTGCAACTGCATTATGGGATTCAATTTATGGCGGCGACGGGTGCGGCCCTCGCTGAGCCGCTACCGGACTACAGCCATAGCTGTCTCGAATGGAATTCTGATCTAGATGTGTTTATGGGAGCACTCATTCGGGCAACCAACCCCTTTCGGGTTGTCCTAGATCCCATCCTCCTCACGTTAATGTTGCTGGATAAGCAAGGTGAGATGGTTGCAGTACTGCCGCTGCATCAGAAAACCTTGGCTGAAGGAATCGCTTGGCTAAAGACAGAAATTGCTCGGCTGGGTGCAGATGTCAGCAAGATTGAGCTGCTCACCTATCCAGAGGATTTCCCAGATTATGCGATCGCCCACGGTGCAGCCTTTAATGTGAACAAGGGAGAAGCCGAACGGCAAGAACTCTCATACTATTACGCCAATACACATGTCCTGTTACAAGGTATTGTTGCGGAGGTTAAAGATGCCTCTCTCATCCATATTTGGCCGCACCACTTCGACATGGCGACCTTAATCTCTCTGCCGATCCAGAAGAAAGGGGAACCCTTGACCATTGGGGTGGGATTCTCGCCAGGAGATGGTAGCTATGGAGAACCCTACTGGTATGTGTCTCCTTATCCCTATCCTGATTCAGAGCATTTACCGTTGCTGGATGGCAATGGATTTTGGCATACCCAACACTGGGTGGGTGCGGTCTTGCTTGCCTCTCAACTGACGCAGGGTTCTGACCAAGCTCAGGTCAAACAAGCTCAAGCATTTTTGCAGTCAGCGATAGAAGCATCCAAAAGATTACTACAAGCCTAACCCTTCAACGCTGAACCCTATGACTACCGTATTTGCGGCATATTTACGGGTTCCGTTCTGCTGCTGGCCCTAGCAAAGGAGGTATAGCTTCCTTAAGGGGTGATGGCGATACTTTGATTGGCGACTTCGCTGCGCTCCATTAAGGCGATTAGAGCGCGGGGCTTCTCGCTGAATAGTTAAATAATAATGTAATTCTATTGAGGGATCACCACACTGCGCTGGGGATCGTCTAGGCTGCCTTAAGGACGGCTTGAGCCTCGGCGTTGAGCTTCACAAGACCCATACTTGCGTATCTATGGAAGCACAGTTCAACACAGTTCAGTTATCCAGACCGCTGAGTACTCAAGTGGATCGGTACGCTACACATTCAATCCGATCGCCGCACCTTTCTCCAGACCCACTGATGCCTGAGGTTCCCCAAGGCGTCTATGTCACGCTACACGGTCACTTTTACCAGCCCCCCCGCGAAAATCCTTACATTGGTGCCATTGAGCGCCAGCCTAGTGCAGCTCCGTTCCATAACTGGAATGAGCGCATTTGCCACGAATGCTATCGCCCCAACGCCTTTGCCCGTATTTTTAATGACGCTGGCGAAGTGGTGGAAATTGTCAATAATTATGAGTACCTGAGCTTCAATATTGGTCCCACACTGATGAGCTGGCTGGACCAGTACGACGGCGAAGTCTACCAGCGCATCCTAGAAGCTGATCGCAATAGCTGCCTGAGGTTGAATGGTCATGGCAATGCGATCGCCCAGGTCTACAACCACATCATTTTGCCCCTAGCCAACCCCGAAGATAAAGTCACCCAAATCCGCTGGGGTAAGGCCGATTTTAAAGCTCGCTTTAACCGTGAAACCGAGGGCATGTGGCTCGCAGAAGCCGCCGTGGACTACGCCACCCTAGAAGTTCTGATTGCAGAGGGAATCAAGTTTATTGTGTTGGCCCCCTCTCAAGTACAGCGGTGCCGACCCATTGCCCCCGAGGCTGATCTCCAAGGGATGGATTACCCTTGGGAGGACGTTGGCGGTGGACAGATTGATCCCACCCGCCCCTATCGCTGCTTTTTGGCGGGGGGCGATAGAAGCCGTGACTACATTGATATTTTTGTCTACGACGGCCCTATTTCTAGGGGCATGGGCTTTGAAGATGTGCTCAAAAGCTCTGAGCAGTTTGCCAACCGCGTGGGGCAAGCCGTGCGTCATGACCGTGATGATAAAGCCCAGCTCATTTCCATTGCAACCGATGGCGAAACCTTTGGGCACCACAAGCACAACACTGAAAAATCCCTCGCCTATGCCTTCCGTCACGTCCTGCCTCAGCGGGGCTGGACCATTACCAACTTTGCCCATTTCCTGAGTCTCCATCCTCCCACCTGGGAAGTTGAAATTAAGCCTGTTACGGCCTGGAGCTGCGCCCACGGGGCTGATCGCTGGCAAGATGACTGCGGCTGTGGTGGAGAAGGTGGCGTATGGCACCAGAAATGGCGACGACCCCTGCGCGACTCCCTCGACTGGCTGCGGGATCAGCTCGCCCAGATTTTTACCGAACTGGGGGAAATGCTATTTTGCGATCCCTGGGCTGCCCGCAATGACTATATTGATGTGCTTCTGGCCTCTAGCAACCCCCTCACCGTCGAGGCAAGGGAGCGGTTTTTGATTCAGCATCAGCACCATCCACTCTCTCCACCCGAGCAGATTGATGCCCTGCGGTTGCTGGAACTCCAGCGCTATGCGTTGCTGATGTACACCAGTTGCGGCTGGTTTTTTGAGGAGCTATCCCGCCCAGAAGGCGTACAGATTTTGCGCTATGCGGCTAAAGCGATCGCCCTGGCGGCTGAACTCTCTGGTACCAATCTAGAGCCAGCGTTCATTGCACACCTCACCCATGCCCCCAGTAATGTCGAGCAGTTTGGGGATGGGGCTGGGGTGTATCGCCAGTTGGTGCTGCCCTCCCAAGTTACCCTCCATCAGGTGGTGGCAAACTACGCCATGACGTCGTTGTTTCGGGCCTATCCAGAAGAATCCCGCACCTACAGCTATCAAACCCACCAGTCAGACTACGAAACCCACCGCATGGGCAATCTCAACTTAGCCGTGGGTCATCTACAGCTCACGGCAGATGTGACAGGGGAAACCATCCAGGTCATTTTTGCGGTGCTGCACATGGGCGGCTGGGATTTTCACTGTGTGATTCAGCCCTTCACAGGGCGGCCCTACTATACGGCGCTCAAGCAGGCGCTCTTTGAGCAATTACAGAAAACGAGCGTACCGCGCTTAGTATTAGTGATGAACCAATACTTTGGCGATCGCTATTACGGCATTCAAAACCTTTTTGCCGAAGACCGCCATCAGCTTCTCGATCTGTTGTCCCAGACCACCCTCATGCGCCTTGCCCAGATGTACACCCAGGTCTACCGCGACAACTATGGTCTCCTTACAGCCTATTGCCAGGATGACCTAGAAGCTCCTCAAGAACTGCGGGTTGCCGCCCAAGTGGCCCTCAGCCATCGTGCCACCCAAACAATTCAGGCCCTCCTGTCTTCTCCCGAAACCTTAGCAACGGAACCCAACTATCGGGTTCAGCTCACGGAGCTGGCGGCGATCGCCACAGAAGCTCAGCACTTAGGCTGTCATCTGAGTCTAGACGTGATGGAAAAGCCCATGAACAAGCTGCTGAACGGCTGGTTGTGGCGATCGCTCTATCACGACGATTTAACCCTGCTTCGAGACTTTCGGGATCTTTTCAAACTCTCTCACCGTCTCGGTTTAAAGATTCAGGACGATCGGCTTCAGGAACTGTATATCCAGTTTCTCCAAAAACGGTGGGTGCCCCATACTCTTCAGCTTGAAGTGTCAAATCTCCGCCCGTTTATCAAACTTGGGCAGCTTTTAGCCATTGATATGCAGCCCTGGTTGGCGCTGTTGCAGTCTGCGATCGCCCAAAATCCAGCAGATGCAAATCTGGCCCTCAGTCGCTAAGGATTGTGGATTTAATCCCCTCCACACATCCCCTCCTGCAAACGCCCCACAGTGGGTTTCATTGGGATGGTAAAAACCGCAGTTTTTTTGAAGGCTGGTATTACCGTCTGACCTTACCTGAGGACGGACAGACCTTTGCTTTCATGTACTCCATTCAAAACCCAGCGGGGGGAACTGCGTTGAGTGGCGGTGCGGCCCAAGTCCTAGGGCCAAAGGAAGAATACCTCTGCCGAACGTTGCCCAACGTCGATCAATTCTGGGCATGGTCTGACGCCCTAGGTCACGGGCATTGGCGCAAGACTGACTTCGTACAGCCCCCTGGCTATCTTGAGAGGGATGAATTTGATCGCCATGTCCAAGAAGGCTATCAAGTCACCGCCACCCACCACCAAGGCACGCTGCGCGATCCAGGTTCTGGGCAAGTGGCGCGGTGGGAGTATACCGTTCGCCCCCTCTATGGCTGGGGACAGTCTGGAAAAGCTCAGCAATCTACGGCGGGTTGGCTGTCTCAATTTCAGATCTTTGAACCGGGATGGCAAATTTTAATGGCCCACGGCCTTGCCACGGGTTGGGCCGAATGGAATGGCAAGCGATACACCTTCACAGATGCCCCTGCCTATAGCGAAAAAAACTGGGGCGGAGCCTTCCCCACCAAGTGGTTTTGGCTGAACTGTAATGCCTTTGACCAACACCCCGATCTTGCTCTCACCGCAGGGGGCGGACGGCGGCAGGTGATTGCCTGGATGGAATCTGCGGCAATGGTAGGCATTCACTATCGCGGCAATTTTTATGAGTTTGCGCCCTGGAATGCCTCAGTAACGTGGGCAGTTTCGCCTTGGGGCGCTTGGACAATGCGGGCTAGGAGCGATCGCCACACAGTAGAACTCACCGCTACTACGACCAATCCAGGCACCTACGTCCGAGCGCCCACTGCTCACGGGCTGGACTTTGTTTGTCGAGATACAACCAATGGGCAGATAACATTAAAGCTCTGGGAGAAGGCAAGCAACAATACTAATCGGCTGCTACTGGAGACCCATAGCAGCCTCTGTTGCTTAGAAGTGGGAGGTGCTCCTTGGTCACATCAATGGATTGATAACTGTGGGCTAACTCCCCTTATCTTGAATCTTGTCTAATTAATAGGGGTGAGTTACCATATTATATATAGTAGTTAATGTATTGAATCATAAAATCTTCATGCAAATTTAATTTTTCAATCGCTAATACTATATGTAATCTTTCATTTTAGACTTAACATAATCTCTCATGCAGACCCACTCAAAAATTGTCTATTCAGCTTTAGTCTCAGCTTTGGTTTTATCCTCTATTGCAAGCCCTGCACAAGCAGAAACACTCATTGACGCAACCAATCCTAACGCTATTCTCAATATTGCAAAAGGATATGGCGCAGCCACATTAACGAAGGATAGTGTTGGCGATCCCTACATTTCTGGAATGATTGAAGGAACTCGGTATGGGGTTTACTTCTATGGCTGCACTTCTGGCAAAAACTGTAGAGAAATTCAGCTTCGAGCCTCTTGGAATACGAGCAATATTTCTCTTGGTACAATTAACGCATGGAATCAGAAAAACCGGTTTGGTCATGCTTATCTATATGACGCCGACAGTCATCCTAGTCTAGATATAATGGTTAATCTTAACTATGGCGTGTCATCAAGAAACTTGGAAGATACGTTTGACACATGGCGAGTAGTTATGAATAAATTCAAGCTAAATGTCATTGAGAAGAGCTAGCTTTTGATCCTTGTCAGTGATTTAGATGCAGCAGTTTTTAATCTCGAAGGCAATATCTTACTTGAATCCAGAATTTTAGCGGACTATACCCATTCGACTTTAAGCTGCTGCATTATTTTGAGATATATTCTGTTCTCAAATTTATGATGGGTCGATAAATTAAATAATGGAAGCGTCATCCTTTCCAAAGACATGAAACGGGGAAAATAATGTATTCCAGAAAAAATAATTTCCAAATAAATTGGTAAAATTGACTGATTTGTTGCTGACTTTTAAGATTCACCTTGGTGCTACGCATCCACAGCCAAACCAGTAGTCCAACATGGGTCGCAATCAAAAATAAAGGCTGCACAGGAATCCAGCCTAGTGCTGTAAGCCCAATCATGAGACCATAGCAGGCTGTCAAGACCCAGCGGGATATTTCAAAAACAGACTGGGTTCCAAGACGAAGGGTGAGGGTATTTATTTTGAACTGGCGATCGCCCTCTGCATCGGGCATATCTTTGAAAATGGCGATCGCAAAGGCAAACAAAATCACAAAACCAGTTAGCGCCCATACTTCTGCTGAGAGCCGTTGTGTGCCCCCTAAAACCTGCTGAAAGTGCAGAAAAAAACCAAGATTGACGATAATACCGCGCACGCCAAAAATACACAGCGCCGCCCAGAACGGAAACCGTTTTAGCCGAAAGGGCGGGAGCGAATAGACCGTCCCAATGGCAACGCTTAAAATCACCGTTGCCCAAAGTGCGGTGCCTTGAAGGGCAGACAAAATCAGGGCCAGTGCTCCTGTTACCCAAACGATGAGTAAGCCTTCTTTGCGAGAAAATTCGCCGGAGGCTAAGGGTAAATTGGGTTTATTGATCCGATCAATGTCTACATCCTCAAGTTGATTGAGTCCCACAATGTACAGGTTGGCGCAGAGACTGGGGACTAGAGCAGCGGCGATCGCCCTTCCAAGCCCAAGCCAAGAAAATGGCGTTCCCACGGTTGCGCTGGCCAGTGCAATCATCGCCAAACCCGTCACGCTCAGGCTGGTGCCAATAATGGTGTGGGGACGAGAAAACTTCCAGAGCACCCGCAGCCATGTAATGGCTTGACGCCATCTTTTTGATAAAACCACTGAACTCATTCCCTACGATCCTCACTACTTAATGGCACGGAGCAGTCCATACCGGATTAGACCCTGCCGATAGCCTGATGACATATATTGCAGGGCAAAAGCTCCCCGCAGCGTTTCCCACCCAGCGGTTAAAATTTTAGGAATCACGCGAGGACTGAGCGCCGATGTAATGACATCATCCCAAAAGGGAGCGACCGCATCTGACCAATCTGCGGTGCGGATGTGCTGGAAAGATAAACCTTCAGCAATCTGGGCATAGTCAGGCAAAGAAATCACGTAGGGCAAGTGATAAACGCGGTAGATTTTATCGAGCAGTTTTTGCTCTTGAGGGGTTAAGGCACTTTTGGGTGGGTTAACGTCGCGGTGGCACCAGGTTGCCATCAAAAATGTCCCACCCGGTTTCAGGACACGGTGACACTCTTGCAAAAATTTGGTTTTATCGGGCATATGTTCACCACTTTCAAGAGTCCACACCAAATCAAAGGACTCATCGGCAAAGGGCATGTGCAGCGCATCTGCTACCTTAAATTGAGTCTGATTCAGTAACCCTGCTTCCAATGCACGGGCCGTCGCCCGGTTCGCCTGAACGGGACTGAGGGTAATACCCGTCACAGTGGCGTTAAACTTCTCAGCCAAGTACAGCGAACTACCGCCAATGCCACATCCCACATCCACAATATGGGCGGTTTGCAGTGGCGCTCCCCAGGTCAGTAGTTCTTCAATCAAGTCAATTTGGGCCTGCTTGCGATCGCCAGGTGCGGAGCCATTACTTTGGCGCTGCCCATCCAACCCATAGAAGCCGTGGTGCATGTGCTCACCCCAAACCTTTTCCCAGAGTCCTGAAGAGGCATCATAAAACTGCTGAATGCGTTGCGATAGCGTGGCTGTCATAAATCCGATCTTTCAAAAGAGAGCGTGGCTAGAACATTGCCGTTATGAGGGCTTTACCCCCACAAACCCCTTGATTCTAGGCCATCAACCTTAGAGCGGACTGAAGAAAAATGGAGATTTAGCCTGTATCGCCAGACTTGGTTTCGTTTTTTCCTACAATAGGGACTAATACTGGCTTACTTCTAGGCCAGCATTCGCCTTTTGGCTTCAATATTTTCCCTGTTAGGTTGGTGTGCCCTATGACTTCATCTTCTCCAAACCCTAACTCCGCTGCATCTGGCGGTCAGCAGTTGAGAAATTTGCTGATTGTCATTGTGGCTGTGGTGCTCAGTGTGCTGCTAGGGCTGGGGCTTCAAACGCAGTCTTCACGGCCTACTCTAGCAGCCCTAGCGGCTTCTGCTACCCCACTGGATACGGCGATCGCCAATGGTAAGCCTTCCCTGGTTGAGTTTTACGCAAACTGGTGTACGAGCTGTCAGGCAATGGTGGGGGACATGGCAGCCCTCAATACTGAATATGGAGACCGTGTCAATTTTGTGATGCTGAATGTGGATAACAGCAAATGGCTCCCAGAGATGATGCGCTACCGCGTGGATGGGATTCCCCACTTTGTATTTTTGGATCGCGCTGGTGAGACGATCGCAGGGGTTGTAGGGGAGCAGCCCCGCACCATTCTGGGCAATAACTTATCGGCATTGATCGCAGATGCGGCGCTTCCGGTGCTGTCTCGAACAGGTCAAGTCTCTGCGTTTTCCCCCAATATCAACGGCAGCATTGGGGATGATCCTCGCGCTCACGGGAGCGTAACGCCAGGGGCTTAGATTCAGTGAACATAACTCAGTGAATATAATCTCGGACAATTTCGGCAAACTGTTGGGTGCTGTCGGGCACTGAAAGACGCTTGGCCTGGGCTGCCATTTGATGCAAAGCCTGGGGCGATCGCATCAACGCCAGCACCCGATCCTGGAGCCGTTCCACCGTGATCTCTTTTTCACGGAACACCTCCGCCGCGCCACCGTCCACAAAATACTTGGCATTGTAATACTGATGGTCTTCCGCTGCAAAGGGGAAGGGGATCAGCAGGCTGGGGGTGCCCGTAATGGCCAGCTCCGTCATGGTGCCTGCACCGGAACGGCTAATGGCTAAGTTCGCCCGCTGCAATAGCCCTGCGGTGTTGTCGTAAAAGGGTTTTTCAATATAGTGGGGATGGATGAGGGTTTGGGCATCGGGGTCGCGATCTCCGGTCAAGTGCACAATCCATAGGCCCGTTTGGAGCCAGAGGGGCGCGCACTGGCGCACGAGTTGATTGAGCTTTCTAGCGCCTTGACTGCCCCCCATTACAACCACGACAAACGCCGTTTTGGGGATCTCGAGATCCAAAGGACTGACTTTTAAAAACCCATCCCGCACAGGCGTACCCACCACGAGGGTTTTGACGCCAGGTAGATAGGGTTGGGCTGCGGCAAAGCCCAGGGCAACCGCACTACACCAGCGGCTCAAAAACCGAGTCACTTTACCAGGAATGGCATTGGACTCGTGGAGCACACTGGGTAAACCGAGCGATCGCGCCGCCAAAATAGCGGGGGCGGCAATGTACCCCCCTGTGGTCACAACCCCTCGGAATTTCCCACGTTTTAGAAGCTGTCGGGTTTGCCAGAAGGACAGGATAAACTTGCCCAAAATTGCCAGGGTCTTGAGGTTGGGCTTACTCTGCAACCCCTGCACCGGAATAATGTGCATGGGATATTGTTTGGGCACAAGCTGGGTTTCCATGCGATCTCGCACCCCCAACCACTCAATTTCATAATGGGTTTTTGGGTAATGGGTGTCGGCTAAGTCTTGGGCCACGGCGATCGCTGGAAAGAGGTGGCCTCCAGTACCGCTGGCGGCAACTAAAAGGCGAATGGGAGAAGGGGAAGCGTTGGAGGCGTTCATAGTAAACAAAATGCACTCAGAGCACTGATTGTATCAGCGGATTTGACCTGATCTTGCCTAATAGGAATGCTAAGACCATAAGAACTGACTCCAAGGATTTAAATTTAATCAAATCGCCCCTTAGCCAAAACACCGTAATGGTTTAAGACAATGAAGTATGATTTTTTTTTAAGTCTTTGCTTTAGAATCTACATATCTAGGCCCAATTCAACTTTGCTGGGTAATTGTTAAGTCAAACCTACGCAATATTGCGATTAGATGTGCATCGGTTGCACAATGGCTCTGGGGTTTGATTCAAGATCTAGTGGTTATGGATGTGGCATGAACGTCAAGAAAATGTGGCAACGACAACAGCCTATCAACGCAGCTCAGGCGCTGAAGTACAGAAATATGACCCAGTCTCTTAGAACGGTGGTCTGGGGTAGCGCAGCGATTGCGTTGAGTTTTGGCATTGGACTGCCCCAAGGCATTGCCGCCACACCACCCGCCCCAAACCCTGCACCCAGTGCCGCGCCACCTGCTATCACCGCCACCCTAATACAATTGGATACTGTGGCAAGCCGCAAAGATCTAGACGCCACCATGCGGTTTTATAGCCCAACCTTTAGTCATGGCGACGGCTTAGACTTCAAAACGCAGCAACAGGCTTTGAAAGCATTCTGGCAAGACACCAAATCCATTCAATATCAAACTCAAATTACGAGATGGAAAGCAGAACCCCAAAATCGCTACACCCTAGAAACCACAACCACTCTGCGGGGTGTCCGCAAAGCTGTTGATCGTGACATGGATCTCACCTCCACCGTGCGATCGCGCTTAGTCATCAAAGACCAAAAAATTGTAACCCAAGAAATTTTATCTGAGCAAACCCGTCTGGTCTCAGGCGATAAGCCCCCTAGCGTTAGCTTAGTGCTGCCCGAGCAGGTGAATGTGGGCCAAACCTTTAGCTTTGATGCCGTGGTCAAAGAACCCCTTGGAGACGATTTATTGCTGGGTTCTGCCCTGGAAGAGTCCATTACCCCAGTCCAGTATCTTCAGCCTTCCGTCATCACCCTAGAGCCACTAAGTGCAGGCGGTATCTTTAAGGTGGGTCAGGCTCCTCAACAACCCACACATAAATGGATTTCGGCGATTTTGGTAAAAAATGGCGGGATGACTATTGTCAGCCAACGCTTGAATGTGGTAAGACCCAATGGATCCACTACACCTACCCCTCGCTAATGGTTTTATTGTTTTGGGTTGAATGAATCCAATTCATGAAGTGGGGAGACGGGTCGTCTTCTTCCCATCTTGGCAGGCTTAGTGTTTCCTTTTGATTCTTAGGATGGTTTATGCAGCCTGATAGTGCACCCGCAACGTCTACGGCAGAAATAAAGGGTTCCCTCGCATCATCCCCTGCGGAGCGGGCCAATCAGAATGGTCATATTTTTTTTCAGGCCGTTCAGGGGCTGTTGTATCTTCACCTGCCGCCTGCCAAGGTGATGACCGTAGAATGGTCCCATCTTTGGGAGCAGCTTCAGCAGCGTCTGGAGTCTAGTTCTAAAATTTGGCCGCCCAATACTGCTGTTTGCCTGATGGCCAATGATCGACTCCTGGATCTGCGCCAGTTAGAGCAGCTTGAAGCATCCCTGGCCGGAGCCAACCTGCACTTGAAACGGGTCGTTACCAGCCGGCGTCAAACGGCGATCGCCGCTGTCACTGCGGGACACTCCGTTGAACAGCAGGCTCCCGCCCTACGGCTATCAGACGTAGGGTCAGTCAACTTTGCACCTGCCCCCATGGCGATTTCGACATTGGCAGAGCCTCTGTACCTAGAAACCACACTGAGGTCAGGAACAGAGGTGCGTCATCCAGGGTCGGTGGTGGTGGTGGGAGACACAAATCCTGGCAGCACAATTATTGCGGATGGTAACATTTTGGTTTGGGGTCGCCTGCGGGGAATTGCCCACGCTGGGGCTAACGGCGATCATGGGTGCCAAATTATGGCATTGAACATGGAACCGACTCAGCTTCGCATTGCAGACCAGGTTGCCCGTTCCCCTGAAAAAGCCCCAAATCAGGTTTTTCCAGAGGTGGCTTCCATTGGCCCAGAGGGGATTCAAATTTCACGAGCATCTGAGGTTCCTAAACGGGGGGGCACTTTGGGGCGAGATGCTGGATAATGAGCCTAATCAGCGCGGGGTGATCGCCTCCTGTTTATAGACGACCGTCAGTCCTGAGAACAATTGAGTATTTAAAACAATATGGGTCGAATTATTGTCATTACCTCTGGAAAAGGGGGGGTTGGAAAAACAACCTGTACCGCTAACTTGGGTACCGCCCTTGCACGCAATGGCCACTCCGTTGCGCTGATGGATGCAGACTTTGGGCTGCGAAATCTAGACTTGTTGCTAGGTCTCGAAAATCGGGTCGTTTATACCGCCCTCGAAGTGTTGGCAGGCCAGTGTCGCCTAGAACAGGCTCTGGTGCGCGATAAACGGCAAAATGACCTAGTGCTATTGCCCGCTGCCCAAAACCGCAATAAAGATGCCGTCACCCCAGAACAAATGAAGCAGTTGGCCTATGCGCTAACGAAAAAGTATGACTATGTGCTGATCGACTGCCCAGCCGGGATTGAAATGGGCTTTCAAAATGCGATCGCCGCTGCCGACGAGGCCATTGTGGTGACAACCCCTGAAATTTCTGCCGTTCGGGACGCAGATCGCGTGATTGGGCTATTGGAAGCCAACCGGATCAAAAACGTGAGGCTGATCATTAACCGAATCCGTCCAGCGATGGTGAAAGCCAACGACATGATGTCCGTCAGTGATGTCCAAGAAATTCTGTCCGTGCCGCTGCTGGGCATTATCCCCGATGACGAGAAGGTGATTGTGGCCACCAACCGAGGCGAACCCCTGGTTTTGTCAGAGGATGAATCCTTGAGCAAAATGGCCCTCAACAACATTGTGCAGCGGATTGAAGGTAAAACCGTCCCCTTTTTAGACCTTAATGCTGCCTACGATACGTTTTTCTCAAAGGTTCGCCGTCTTTTTCAGTCCAAGTCTTAAAATTCTCTAACGTTGTTCAACAATTTGTCCAACATTTGTTTAACAACGGTTTGCATTGTTGGTTTGTACTGTTGATCCGTAACGCCGTAAAAACTTGAAGCATTAAGTTGGAATCCTATGATCAGCGAACTTATCGAAAGACTCTTTTCTGGGTCAGACCATACTAATAGTCGTGATCAGGTCAAGCGGCGTCTGAAATTTGTGCTGGCCCATGACCGTGCTGACCTCACCCCAGCCATGATGGAGTCTATGCGGCGAGACATTCTTGAAGTGGTGTCACGCTATGTCGAAATTGACATGGATAGTCTGAACGTATCCTTAGAGTCTGATCAGCGCACCACGGCCCTGATTGCCAACCTGCCTATTTTGCGGATTAAAAACGATCCGAGTGCCTTAGAGGATTTCGATTCTTTAGCGTAGTGAGATGGTTTGGGTTGACACAGTATTGACAATGCTTCATTCGGTTGCGTCAATACAGATACTGAACAGCGGTAGCGCTCAGTGTCCCTAAAGTTCAATAACCTCTGTATACTGACGTTTGAAGAGATGATCTCCCAGGAAGACCGCTGTATGACCGTTAACCATTATGGTTTGGTTCAAGGCCGTTGTGAATAACGTCAACCCTAAGGTAGCGCGATATTTTTCGGGGCGCTTTGGGCAGTCTGTTAAGTGGCTTGCCCCCGGTTTGTCCGTTAAACGATGGCTATTACTCAGCGCAATTGGGGTTGTCCTAACCGTTTTAGGGTTTGCAATCTTAATCAAATTGACCCCCGTTTTCTATGTCATCCAGCTTTTGCAGCTTTTGCTTCAGGTGGTGACACAGTATGTCCCTGGACCCATGCGGGGCGTCATTGTGATTGGAACAGGGCTGCTGTTGGTGTGGTGGGGACAGTCTCGTACCCTTGGCTCCATTACAGAAGTGTTGATGCCCGATGGCAATAATGATGAGCTGGTGGATTTACTTTTAACCCATCGCCGCCTGAATCGAGGGGCAAAAATTGTGGCCATTGGGGGCGGCACAGGTTTATCAACGCTGCTGCGTGGGCTGAAGGAATATAGTTCCAAGATTACAGCGGTGGTGACAGTGGCAGATGACGGCGGGTCTTCCGGTCGCCTCCGTCGGGAAATGGGGGGGCTGCCCCCAGGAGATATTCGCAACTGTTTGGCGGCCTTGGCGGATCAAGAAAAGCTGATTACGGAGCTGTTTCAGTATCGCTTTAGAACAGGGGATGGTCTGGCGGGCCACAGCTTTGGCAATTTGTTTCTGTCGGCAATGAGTGAAATAACGGATGGGTGGGAAGAGGCGATCGCCACCAGTTCCCAAGTCCTTGCCATTCGGGGTCAGGTACTACCCGCCACCCTCAGCGATGTGCGGCTGTGGGCAGAATTTGAAGATGGGCGACGGGTTGAGGGCGAATCTCAAATTAGTGCGGCGGGAGGCAAAATTGTCAAAATTGGCTGTACTCCAGCTCGTCCGCCTGCGTTGCCCAGTGTGTTAAAGGCGATCGCCGAGGCAGATTTCATCATTTTAGGTCCTGGGAGCCTCTACACTAGCGTGATTCCAAACCTGCTGGTGCCAGAGATTATTGCGGCGATCGCCCGTCGCAAAGACATTCCGCGCATTTATGTGTGCAACATCATGAGTCAGCCTGGAGAAACCACAGGGTATCGGGTGTCAGACCATATCAAGGCCATTGATGCTGCGGCAGGCCGGCGGTTATTTGATGCGGTGCTGGTGCAAAAGCAGCCGCCCTCCGCAGCCGCCCTCCATCATTACTCCTACGAAAACTCACACCCCATTAAGACCGATCGCGATGAGCTAATGCGTCTCGGCTGTCGCGTAATTTTGGCAAATGTGATGGAAGAAGATCCCAAAACCCATGTGGTGCGCCATAACTCAGAACGGTTGGCCCGTGTGTTAGTGCGTTGGTATGGTCGAGTGGAAGGGCTGATCGGCCCAGAAGAAGCGGCAGTCGTTGCACCGCCCAAGCGCAGGCCACGATCT
>JANLSD010000339.1:0-15524 GCA_031362245.1 Acaryochloridaceae cyanobacterium OTE_25_metabat_464
AACGCTTGCCTCGCCATACATCTCTAGAAATGCTTGTCGATGGCAGCGTTGAAAGTTAAGCAGCAGTTGATCCGTAAGCAGCATGCTGAATCGGTCATAGAACCTGTAGGCATCTTAACAAAACATTCCATTTCTCGGGCAGAATTGCCGCAAAGATGCACTTGGGCTATTTACTTGGGCAAGTTTAATTTGCAATGAACCAGGGCGTTTAGGCACAAGCATTGTGACATTTCAAGGCCCAACCCAGGACGAAAAAGGATCGTCTTTTGTGTTGCTTAGTTAAGCATTGAACCATCCTACAGAGACTGCGGGAATCCTCTTGATAGTTTTGACATCCATTACGTTGCGGCAGGTCTGGCCAGTGGTTTTGGTAAAATCTTATATCACAATTTAGTTACCTTAAACACAATTTATCAACCAAAATAGAGAATCGTAAGCTTTTTGTAACTTTTGTTGCATCTTCCCCCAAGACTCTCTGGCATAGATATACAGTAGAGATGTGCGAAACATAAAGAAAATATTAAGAGTATCCCCCCTATGCCTCCAACCATTCTCCACCAGTTCTGGGCCTTCATTGAAGATACACAGACCACAACGCTCCTCAATTTAGATGATGCATCCCTTGTAAGGTGTCTGATTGGACAGTTTCTGCGCCAAAACACATTGAATACAGAAGAGACCAAAAACCTTAGCACCTACATTTCTGGACGGATTCCCTTAATTCGTGAGCTAGCGGAAGAAAGAAGCCCTGCCTACCAATAGAATATAGAGAGGGCACTATAGATCGAAGATTTGAACTGCCTGGGGGTTAATTTCCCTTATTACCTTTCTTTGCTTAGATTTTCAGTATCGTTTATTGATTTGACCTGACTTGTTTTTCTGCCTTAGGTCATTTTGAAAGCCTTTAGGCTATGTCCTAACTCAACGGATTGCCTCGGCTGATTCCAGATCCAGGAAGCTTTTCCTCTACAACTTTAAGACGCCTGTCGGAATCAAAGAAAATATTCTGAACCCCAGTGTTCAACATAAAACCCTCAAGAACCGTAATGGCTACGTCTTGAGGGTTTAGTTTTAGGATTCCCGTAGGGGCGAACCTACGTGTTCGCCCTCTCCCGTATTTCCCTGCCCCTACAAAATCACTGATTGAATGGGTGATTTTTAACGGATATATTCCTTGAGCACGCTATTGCGATTAGGATGACGTAGTTTGCGAAGCGCTTTAGCCTCAATTTGGCGAATGCGCTCACGGGTCACGTTAAAAATCTGCCCAATTTCTTCGAGGGTCTTCATGCGACCATCGTCGAGTCCGTAGCGTAACTTGAGGACATCTCGTTCGCGGGGGCTGAGGGTATCTAAAACACTCTCTAAATCTTCTCGGAGAAGATTTTTAGAAACCTGATCTTCAGGGGTTTCACCGTCGGATTCAATAAAGTCACCCAAACGTGAATCTTCTTCTTTCCCAATGGGCGTTTCTAAGGAAATGGGAAGCTGGGCGGATTTTGCAATAAACCGCAGCTTTTCAATCGTCATTTCCATACGGGTGGCGATTTCTTCTTCCGTCGGCTTGCGGCCCATCTCCTGAGACAACAGCTTGGTTGTCTTTTTAATGCGAGAAATGGTTTCGTAAAGGTGGACGGGGAGACGAATGGTGCGGGACTGATCGGCGATCGCCCTCGTAATAGCCTGACGAATCCACCAGGTTGCATAGGTCGAAAACTTGTAGCCCTTCTCGTGGTCAAACTTCTCAGCGGCACGAATCAGGCCCAGGCTACCTTCTTGAATCAGGTCTTGGAACGAAAGACCGCGATTCATGTATTTTTTGGCGATGGATACCACCAGTCGTAGGTTAGACTGCACCATCTTGTCTTTGGCGCGTCGGCCTACGTGGAGGCGGTGACGGAACGGGCTGAGAGTCATCCCAACCGCTTCACCCCATTCTGCATCTAGGGGTTCACGATCTAGTTTTTCAACTAAATCATCGTAAACGCGCTCTAGGGCCAGTAAATCTGCAATTTTACGGGCCAGTTCAATTTCTTCGTCGGCCCGCAAGAGGCGAATTCGACCAATTTCTTGAAGGTAAAGTCGAATGGAATCTTCGGTATAGTGCTTCTTTTTGGCCGCAGCTCCGCGCTTACGAGCGCTACCCTTTGTTTTTTCAGCCTTCTCGTCTTCTTCGGTATCAGAATCAGCATCATCGGGCTGAAAATCTTCTTCATCGGCATCGTCCTCCGCAGCTTCGCCCGAAAGCAAAGTTTCTAATTCGCTTGGGGGTGCCTTAACGGACTCTAATACAGTATTAGCTTGGGTCATGCCGAATTCCTCATACTCCCTGGTAACTAAAAAGGAGAAGTGCTTATGGACAAAAGGGTGAGTGGCTCTACGTTAAATTGAGCCTCATCATTAAACACAGTGAACTAGATGTGAATATACGCTTTCTAAACAATTTAATGGGTCTAGAGGGTATTCACCATCTACTTAAAAAATAGTCATAAAGTAAAACATCAACGTGCTTTACCCTTGACGTAAACGATTGTAGCCTCTCTTACAGATTTTGGCTGTAGGTTTGCTACCTTTCATGGACATTATGGCGCAGTCTTTTGAAGACGTGCCTTAAAACCCTTGTGGAATATTAAGTTAGCTTAAGCAATGTCACGATTCACTCAAAAATTCTCGTTTTTGACTGGTTTTTGGAAAGCTGACGGACGAACTGGGTGGGGTTGTGGGGAGGGAAACGGTAAAGGTGCTCCCTTCATTGGGTTTAGAGCGAACGGTAACGGTTCCTCCCATGCCTTCAGCAAAGGTTTTGACCAGTGCAAGGCCCAGTCCGGTGCCGCCCACTCGGTTGCGAGATTCATCGACACGATAGAACCGTTCAAAGATACGGGATTGATGTTTTAGGGGAATGCCAGGGCCGAGATCGCAGACATGGATAAGTGCTTGGTGATGCTGCTGTTCAAGCTGAATCATAACTGGAGCATCTGGGTTGGCGTACTTAATGGAATTTTCGACCAAGTTGACCAGCACCTGTTTCAGGCAATGGGGATCTGCATAAACCGGAACCAGTTCTGAGGCTTCCATCACAATCTGATGGCTATTCACCTGTTCCACCAGTTTGATCACATCGGAAACAATGTCGTTGAGGACAAATAGCTCTGGTTGGTAGGTCATGTAGCCATCATCGGCTCTAGCGAGATCTAATAAGTCTTTTAGGATCCGAATCGTGTGATCGGCCTCCGCTGAAGCAATGCCAAGGGCTTCTTGCTGGGAATCGGTCAAATTTTGACCTCGGCGTCTGAGGCTGTCTAGGTAGCCCCGCACAATAGTGAGGGGTGTTCGCAGCTCGTGGGAAACATTGCTAACAAACTGTCGTTGCTGCTCTGCTGCAACCCGCTGTTGTTGCCAAGACTCAGACAGCCGATGCAGAAGCATATTAAAGGTTTTGACCAGTTCCTGGATTTCCTGGGGTGCACGGGGGACGGTGAGAGGCTGTTCTCCCAAATCCTCGACAGAAAGTGCCTGGGTCATTTGACTGACTTGACGGAGGGGCAGGAGAACGCGGCGGGCTTCGTAGGCCACGAGCAAAATGAGTAGGATTAACGCGGTTAAGTTGGCTCCAATCAGGCTTCGAGTTAGCTCATTGAACTTGGCTTGGTCTTCTGTCATGTCATGAACCAGGTAGAGGGTGCCAATGGGCATCTGGCTCACAATGAGTGGACTAGAGCAGGTAATAAAGTAATGCCCCTGAAATTCATAGGTATTTGGACTGCTGTTGAGAGCAAGTTGACCCACTAGGGTTTTAAAGAGTAGTGCATCCAACTGCGGCTTCTGGTCATCTAGGGGTTCTTTGACAATGAAGGTTTCTTGCCGTTTGACTCCAATCCAAAGGTTATTGGCCGCCCGATTTTTGAGGGCTTTTTGAATGCTTTCCCCTAAAGGCAGCATTTCGCGGTATAGCGTGACATCTTCTTCGATGCGTTTTGCGGTTTCTTTGAGGGATTGCTTATGACTGGCGGTGAGAATATCTTGGGTTTTCCAACAGGTCCAAAGGGTGACAATACTTAGCCCTAGGGTGATGATGGTGGCAATGCGCAGGGTGAGGGTGAGCTGTAGCGATCGCGGTTGCATCAATCCCTTCACCAGTTTGCTGGAGATATTTTGAATGTTGTGTAAGGGAGGCAGCCGCATTGCGTGGGTTTAGCTCAAATAATAGTATGGCCCTTACTTAAGGTTTTAGACGAATTTGTGAGGTTCAGAATGATGAATCTCTAATTGTTAGATAAGTTTTGGCTGAGAAAGTAAGTTTGGTTGTGGGTTCATTCCCGTTAAATCGAGCATTTTAAACGGAGCATTGAGGCGGAATCAAAATCGATTCGTCTAGGTAGTTTAATCTTGCGTAAGGCCCTAGGGCGCTCAATACCTGAGACCCATAGCTGCGATGCAGTACTCTACTATCAAACAGCGCCAGCAGATTGGATTGAGATCGGGCGGATGCTTGGTGCGGCGCGATCGCCGCCTGCAAAATCCGTAGCGCTTCTGGCAGCAGGTACAGCCGAAACCAGTCCTGACGCTGCTGTTTGTAGTAGGCTACCCGTCCTGCAACTTTGGGGTTTTCGAGAGAGGGGAAGGGTAGGGTGGCGATCGCCATCAAATCAGGATGGGGCAACGTGCGCTGATGGGCCTGCCAAAACGACCAGCCCGTAATCAACACATCCCCCAGCCGACAATCTTCGCGCTCCACTTTAATGCGAGAGCCAAATTCCGCCGCTAAGGTTGAGGCAATACGGCCTTTAAGGGGCAGATCATCAATCACAAATACGCTAAAGGTCTCTGCCGCAAATCGGAGCATCAGCAGTTTATGGAGCTGATGCATGAGGGCAGGGGCAAACTCTGGCGTATTGGGCATGGGTACCCCATCGGGCAAATAGAGAGAGAGGGCCTCGTTGTGGCGATCGGTCGTGAACTGAACACAGGTCAAATCCGTCAACCCAAGCTGGCTCTGAAACAGCTCCGACCGCGCATCCAAATCAACCACTCCATTGAGCAAAATGGTCGTGCGCCCTTCCCATAGCGGCCCTAGGGCAGACTCAACCTCAATGGGAGTACTGTTGAGGGTAAAACATCCCAGCGTGCGATCCAGAACT
Source organism: Acaryochloridaceae cyanobacterium OTE_25_metabat_464 (assembly GCA_031362245.1). Classification (GTDB taxonomy): domain Bacteria; phylum Cyanobacteriota; class Cyanobacteriia; order Thermosynechococcales; family Thermosynechococcaceae; genus JAAURS01. The sequence continues at coordinate 5,142 of JANLSD010000339.1, forward strand.
GCCCACACCAGCGTATGCGGCTGGAGTAGCGTATCTGCAAATTGCCGCCATGCTCCAGAAAAAGTTTGTCCAGCATCTTTCTGGAGCTGCTGACTCAGATCGCTGAGTAAACGACGATCTTCCGCCTCCACCATCACGCAGCCGTAGGGATTGGGCGGATGCTGAAACAACGAATAGGTCAGTGCCGCACGCACATCCCGAATCCCTTCAACTTGAGTGGGATAGGCCCAAAGTAACGCATCCCAATCTTGGGGCAGCAGCGTTTGAGTGAGATGGGTGCGAGTCCAGTCCTCCAAATGTTCAGCGCCGTCGATGACAATGGGCACCCCTGGCGGGAGAGGAGGCGCATGGGGTAAACGGTGCTGAAGCCAATCTTGGGGCGTCAGTAAGGCAATGCCAGAAAAGTCAGCACTCGGCCAGGTCTGCACCGGACAAACGGGCTTAGATAGGTTGAGCCATTCGCGTAGCCGTGGTAGCTCCCCGTGGCAAAGGGAATGCTGCACTTCAGGAGGGGCCACTAAAATCACCGGCCCAGACCACAGCAGCAGCGAGGCAAGATAGCTGAGACGGTGTTGCCCCTGGTAAGCAGCATTACTGCTCACCTGCATCAGGGTGCTGCGCTGGAGCCGCAGGGCGCGGGCCACCAGTCGAGCCACCGTCAAATGATGTGGCCAAGTGTTGCCCCCCTGTGCCCGCAGCAAGGCTTTCAGTTGCTGATGGACTTCAACCTCAATCACAAGTCTGCATCCCGAAATTTTCTATGCCCTTCATTTTGGCATAGTCCCTCAAGGGAAGACAGTGTCCGTTTTACCGATTGGCAGCAAAGCCTTAGGCAACCTGAGAAAACTGAATCAGAGCCTCTAATTTGTCCCAGGCTGCGCCCGCTGCCAGTATTTGATGGGCCTGTTTTATCCCTGTGGCATAGTCCTCCACTGCACCGCCGACAAACAGTGCAAAGGCCGCGTTAAGCGCAACGACATTGGTTTGAGGCGGAGTCCCTTTCCCTTGTAAAACAGCCTGAAGGATCCGAGCATTGTCTGAAACGGTTCCACCCTGGAGGACTTCTAGGGATGCTGGGTGGAGTCCGAATTGTTTTGGATTGATCGCCTCAAGGTGGACAGCCTGGTTCCTCAGAACCGCCATATCCGTAATGTCTCCCAGCCCCGCCTCATCCAATCGTTCGCGACCGTGAAGCACCACTGCCCGCTCTACTCCAAGCTGCTGGAGCGCATTGGCGACGGGTGTTAAGAGATCCCGATGGTAGACTCCTAATACCTGCCCTGTTGGACGCAAAGGATTTACCAAGGGGCCTAACAGGTTAAAAATAGTCCGAATTTTTAAGGTTTGGCGTAGGGGGGCAACTGCTTTCATTGCTGGATGCCAACCTGGCGCAAACAGAAACGTAATACCGACCGTTTTGATAGCGGTTTGGGCGATCGCCAAGTCAACCCCTAGATTCAATCCAAGGGCTTCTAGCACATCCGCTGAACCCACACGACTAGAGGCAGAACGATTCCCGTGCTTTGCAACCGGAATACCCGCAGCCGCAGCCACAAACGCCACCGCCGTCGAAATATTGAAGGTCGAAGCGCCATCGCCGCCTGTCCCACAGGTATCCACCAAGTGGAACGGTTTCTCTCCAAGGGGCCAGGGGGCTGGCGACTGGGTTAACAGGACAGAGGCCATGCCCACCAACTCATCTGCCGCAACGCCTTTGGCCTGAAGGGCTGCCAAAATTGCCCCAGACAAAACCGGTTCAATGGTTTGATTAAGCCAACCCTCCATCAGTTCTTGGGCTTGAGCCTGCGTGAGGGATTGGCCCTCTAAAATTTGTTGAAGGAAAAGCGGCCAGTTCATGAGGGCTGAAGGGTTATGGCTAAAGGACTTCGTGCCTTTAGCCTATCATCTCAACGGTAAGCGCTCCTTCCTAGCTGAGGATCTTCGAAGCCAGGAAGGAGCGCTTTTCTCCAGAAATTAACTTACGACATTAACTTATGAAATTGGCATAGTGAGGGAACGCACATCAATGTCTAGCCACTCTCGCACCATCTCAAAATTCACAGACACAAACGGATTATTGAGCAGTACCTGATTGATGAGCAAACTGCTGGACTGAACCGCTTCATGGAGCTTGGCCTTAAAACGGATATCATGCCTCGTTTTCTGCTGAATCTCTAAGGCAGTCACACTCAACCGCTGGGAGTGGGTGGCATCGGGATAACGCTGGGCCAGGTCATTCAACATGATGGTTAAAATCGTGGCGGTATCCGTGGCTGTTGCAGTGCCCGACGCTTCTAACCCAGGAACTGCACTCGACTCCAGTCTATTGAGTAAGGGCGCAGATCGAGAGGCGTTGATTCCCAGACTTGGATTAAGCAATTCAAATAACTGGTTAATGGATTCCCGAGGATGCGTGCTGTCAGCACTGGTATGGGCTAGGAGTGTGTCACGGGCATTGAGCTGTCGGCGGTTTTCTAGGGTTTGCTTCGTTTCTTCATAGATCCGCATAAAGTCGCGGTGGATCTGCACCGTATCAGACCCTGGGGAAGTGCTGAGTTTGAGCACAATAATGCCGTCACCTTTATTTTCGATGCTCTGAATCCCAAGCTGGGCGGTTTTATATTCGGCATTGAGACGGTTGATGGAATGGGCAAAGGCCGTCCAGTTAACCCCTGCATGGAGGGTCAGATTAATGGTTTCTAATGCGCTATGGAACAGTTGCGCAAACTCCCCTGGTAAAAATTCCCCTGAGTTGGGGCGACGATCTTGATTGTTGCGTTTGAGATAGACATAGTCACAGGTCACACCGTCGAGTTTAGTGGTGCTGCTGAGCTGGGCATCCTCTAGGCAAAAGCCCGTCAGGGTTGCGCCCGTAAAGTTGGTTGCAAAAATTTTGCTGCGGGTCAGGTTGGTCTGGCTAAGATTGGCCTGACGCAGATCGGTTTTGGTCAGATCGGTTTCGCTCAGGTCCACTTCGCTTAGATCGGCGTTGGTGAGAATCGCTTTGTTGAGGGTAGCGCCGCTCAGCTTGGAGTCTTTCAGGATGGCCTGGACAAAAATCGTCTGGTTGAGGGTGGCCCGAATCAGATCCACGCCGACTAGATTTGCTTCGCTGGCATCGGCTTCTGTGAGGTCTGCACTGCCTAGGTTAGCGCGACCAAAGCGGGCTTTGCGAAGGGTGGTTTCTTTGAGGTTGGCCCCTCGGAAGTTGGCTTCAATAAAGATGCCTTTGCTAAGGTTGGCTCGTCGCAGGTTGGCTTCGATGAGAAGCGCAAAGCTAAAGTCGGCTTTATTGAGTCGGGCTTCAATCAGGTTGGCTTCTCGTAGGCTGGCTTCACTGGCGATCGCCTGGTTCAAATTACAGGCACGCAAATTGGCATAGTCCAGGATTGCCTCAATCAAAATCGCCTTGGTCAAGTTGGCGTTTTCAAGATTGGCCTTGGTTAGATTGGCACGGTTGAGATCAGCAAAGCTGAGGTTAGCCCCAGTCAGAATTGCCTCAATCAGCGTGGCACGGTTGAGATCGGTTTCAATCAGGGTTGCCCTGCTCAGGTCAGCAAAACTCAAATCTGCCTTGGTCAGATCTGCCTTACTCAGATTGGCCTTACCCAGATTCGCTTCACTGAGATAGGCATGGCTGAGATTTGCGCAGCTTAAGAACGCACTCTTCAAATTGGCACAGCTTAAATTTGCCTTGCTGAGGTTTGCACCAATCAGATTAGCCCCAACGAGGTTAATACCATTGAGATCGGTGCCACTTAGATCGGGCTGCTCGGCGAAATGGCCTCTGCGCCAGCTATTCCAATGATCCACACCAAGTTTAAGTTCTTTAACATGGGCGTCGTTTGCCACGGAGCGTCCTTCCTTATATTGCTCACTGTCTGCTGCATGAGGCCCCCCGGCATTCATCTACCCATTGCCAAATTCCATTGCCAAATTGATGGCTGCCCATCTAATCAAGAAATATGGCCTTGCTTCTAAGCCTCGTTGACCATGACAAAGGGCAGTGGTATTTAATAATGGTCTTTCAACGAGAATAGTCGATTAATTTAAAGATCGCAAAGTCTTTGTCGCAAAAAAATAAAGCTGCTGTTCTTTTGCGGATGCCCCTTAAGAGGAATACGGACGAAGCCTTTTATCTCTACATCCGAAACAAAATGGGACGCTCTTAGGTCAAAGGCATTAACCTAAGGTGCTGGTTGGCAACGCGAAGGCTCGACTTCATGCCGAGCAACCCAATGGATTACAGCTCAATGGCTCACGATAAAGGTAAAACAGATTATGGCGGCGTTATCCCTAGGTCAAAAGGTTGGAATTTGTGTTGTGATGATGGCGACCTTGGCTTGTCCACTGGTTGCTCAAGCCCGCCCCCCTGAGGGACATCTGTTGGGAAAAACCCAGCTTTCCTATGGAGAAAATGATCGCGACGTGATTCAACTGGGTCAATGTCAACCCAACCAGCGAATCTCTTCGCTGAAGGTTGCGGTTGTGAAGGGAACTGCCAACATCAAGCTCCTTAGGGTTCGCTTTGGGAACAACCAAAGGGAAAATCTATTGGTGCGCACTCGGATTAATCAGGGCGCTGAAACTCGTTGGATTGATCTCAATGGCAATAAGCGCTGTGTGACGGCGATTGCGGTGGTGGGTGACACGACAAAAGGTTCACCTCAGCCTGCAACGGTTCAGGTTTACGGTCGTTAAAGACGAAATAATCTGCATAATGTATAAGCCTGAAGACCCTAGGTTTGAGGTAGGCTAGGATGGCTTTACCGATGCCTAGGTCTATGAGTAGACTCAAGTGCAGGTTAAGAATTTTGTACTGTTGTTTCAATGAGGAGCCCTTCGTGCGAACTCAGCCCATTTTGATTGTCGGTCTTGCGCTCTCTCTAGGTTTGGGGGCGATCGCACCGTTGCGTGTGGTTGCACAAGCTCAGCCCGCATTGCCATCGCCCACTACAGCCCTTCAGCTTTATGAACTATTTAAGCAGGGCAAGGCTTCTGTAGAGTCGGGCAAGTTTGATGCGGCCCTTGAAACCTATCAGAAAGCGCTGCTCATTGATCGCAAAAATGCGCGGATTTATTCGGCGATGGGGTTTATCTATGCTCAAAAAGGATCGTTTAAAGAGGCGCTACAGAATTACCAAGAGGCGATCGCCATCGAAGGCCGTGAGCCAAATTTCTTCTATGCCTTAGCCTTTTGTCTTGCGAACCTCAACGATTACGATAATGCGGCCCAAGCCTATCAACGAGTAATTCAGCTTGACCCGAAGCGGACGGATGCCCTAGAAGGGCTAGCCGTGATCTACAGTCGTCAGCGCAATTATTCGGAATCTCTCAAAATTTACAAAAAAATGGTGGAAGTTGACCCTAAGAATGCCAACGCCTACCGTGCCCTTGGGATTTTAGCGCTACAGCAACAGCAAATTCCCGCTGCCATTACGGCGCTCCAAAAAGCAGCGGAACTGGCTCCTAAAAACGGAGAGGTGCAGATCGGCTTGGCCTATGCCTATTTGGCCCAAGGGAACAGCGAGGGTGCAATGACAGCGGCAAAGCAGGCAATGGCCTTAGAACCCCGCAATGCCAAGGTCAATGTGAAAGCAGGAAATATTTTACAGGGGCAGGGCAATCTAGACGAAGCCCTCAGTGCCTACCGCCGTGCGACCAATGTCGATGCCAAGCTACCCGATGGCTTTATCGGCGTGGGTGATGTTTTGCGGGCCAAAGGGGATTCTTTAGGGGCTTTGGTGGCCTACCGTCAGGCGATTCAAACTCAGGCCCAAAACCCCGTTGCCCACCATAGAGCCGGGTTAGCGCTGCAAGATCGAAATCGCAAGGATGAAGCCTTGGCTGAATTTAGAACTGCTCAGCAGCTCTATCTCAGCCAAGGCCAAGGCCAGTCCGATGACTTCCGTAAGCTCAGCGCTCAGCTCCAGAGACTAGGCGGATAGCAGCGCAGCTAGGCATGAAACAGTTAGGCATGGGTCATCAAAAACTGACCGTTGCCATTGATTTCGCCGTCACAACTGGCAAAGTTCGCCACAAACCAGATCAGGTAAAACCGCCAGATGCGGCGAAACTTAGGGTAGTCCATGCCGTAATCTAGTCCCTTGACGTTCGCTTGGCTATCGTCAAAGTTTTTGAGCCAGTGCGCAAAGGTTGTAGAGTAGTTCATCCCATTGAGATACCATCGCTGAACCGTTTTGAGATCTTTGTTGTGGTTCGGCACCGCATCATAATTCCAAAACCGTCCGTGGGGAAAAATATAGCGATGGGTATAGACGCTGGAAATGTGGTTGGGCGTCCGCACGGTGATGATGTGGATTAAGACTTTACCCTGCGCTTTGAGAAAAGATGCTAGCTTCTGAAAGGACTGAGTCAGGTTTCCAACGTGACAAAAGACGCCAATGGACATAATTTTGTCAAACTTCTCCTCAAAGAAGGCGTCGTTGAGGTCTCCCTCATGGAGGGTAAAGCGTCCAGAGCTGAGGTAGCTGGAGGAGTCTTCCATCTTTTGGCGCATGTAGTTGCACTGCTGATGGCTTAAATTAAGTCCTGTAAACCTAACGTTGGGGAACTTAGACAGTATGTAATTGCCAATACAGCCCCAACCGCATCCAAAATCAAGGATATTGTCACCATCTTGAATGTCTAATTTTTCAATTAAGTCGTCAATCATCTGCGCTTGAGATTGCTCTAGATTAACGGCTCCGTTTTCCCATAGACCCATGCTGTATTTGGGATAAACTACAGGATAATCTCCTAGCATTACATTGAGCATTTCCTGGGGCAGATCGTACTGGATTTTCATCAAATCCCGCGAACCTTCGGCTAAATGTTCCGTTTCTTTGAGCACCCATTCATAGGGGGCCAGAAGGGACGGAAAATGCTTAAAAAAGACGGGCATACAGGTTTCAAACAGCGATCGCAAAACCGCATCTGGCACCTCTAGTCCATTAATATAAGACTCTGCAACCAACATCTGTACGGCATTTACGACTTCTACAGTGCCTCTGGTTGCGACATAGGCCAATGGACTTTTACGATTAATGTCGCCCACCACAGGGATGTGTCTTTGAATCTCTTTCTCAATTAAGCTAGAAGTCATAAATAAACATCCCGATTTTATTAAAAATAAATGAAATCTGTGGCCTGACTAAGCGTTAAACCAGCTTAGTTTGTCTTAAGTGGAAATAAAAAGCTGGCTTAATGTTTCCCCATAACTATTTACAGAAAAACATGAACGCTGCTCCCCTGTCAGTATTAGAAGTTAGCTCCAATACAATTTGTGCTGGCGCTTTAATTTCCCATGCAGACTATGTCAAAAAACTGCGGCCTTTCCTACCGGACGATGCATTTTTGCCCGATTTTGGCAAGGCTTGGATTCTGCTGATCAATTTGGCAATCTTGGGGCTGGGCTGGGCGATCGCCGCCCACCTCAACCAGTGGCATTGGTACTGGCTGTGGCTTTATCTACCCCTTTCTGCCGTGATGGGGAACAGTGTGATTGTGCTGTTGTTTAGCTGTCATGACTTAATGCACGGCAGCGACACTCGCCACGCCTGGGGCTTTCGGTTGCTCAGTTTATTGGGGCTATCTATTTTGTGGATGCCGCCTACGTTATGGCGAGCCGTCCATAACCGCGAACACCATCGCAACACGAATTCTGACCTTGACCCAGACCGCAACTATCTCTATCATCAGCCTAACACCTGGGGCAAATGGATTCAGGATCAATTTGTACCTTCAATGGAAGTGAGTCGCCTTTGGCTAACGGTGGGGATGGCCCATGCCTGGGGGGTTCATACGTTTCGGAATATGAGTTCTGTCCTTTTGTTTAATACAGGGAAAGTGAACTATGTACCTGCGGCCTTTAAGGTGAGTCGGCGGGAACGATGGGCGATCTCCCGTGAACTCGTCTTGATTGCGGCCATCCACCTCGGCATTCTCAGCTATCTTCACTTTGACCCCATTAAGCTACTCTTGAGCTACTTCTTGCCCCTCTGGCTCGGGTATGCAGGAGTTATGTTCTATATCTATACCAACCACATGCTGTCGCCCATGACCGCCGTCAACGATCCGCTGCTCAATAGCGTGTCATTGCGGGTTCCGAACTGGATTGACCGACTCCACTTCAACTTCTCGTACCATACCGAGCACCATATCTTTCCAGGGATGAATTCTGACTACTATCCCAAGGTTCAGGCGCTGTTACTACTTCACTATCCCGAGCGGTTTAATCTTATACCCTTCCCAAGGGTATGGCGTTCTATGCTAGAGACCCCACGCCATTATCAAGATGAACAAACCTTTACGACCTGGTCTGGAGATCAGTCAGTCCCCTGCCCTCTAACCACCCAAGATGTACGACGCACCTAAACTAGTCCGGCAGAATGGAGCGCTGACATTTTGGACAAATGGCATGAATTAAAAGCTGGCAGTCTAGTAAGTGGAAGCCTTCTTTTTCCGCCGTCTTAGAACCCACCTTAAGAATCGATTCGCTCTTAAACTCAATGGTGCGGTTGCACTTAACACAGATTAAATGGTGATGGTGGTTGGGATAGGGTTGATTGATTTCGTAGTGTTTATGATCTTCCGCAAACTCTAGCTCGCGAAGGATTCCCATTCTTGCCATCAGTTTAACGGTGCGGTAAATCGTAGAAAGACTGATGGGGTCGCCCTGGGTTTGGAGCGTGTTGAACAGATCCTCTGCACTGAGGTGAGTGCCTTCAGCAAGATTTTGAAAAACGTTGAGGATAACCTCTCTCTGGGGAGTGAGTCGCCATCCTCTGTCATTGAGTTCGGATTTTAGCGAGTTAGCAGTATACATCGCCTGGTTCTCAACAAAGTTGGCTTATTGACAATAATACACCAATATCAAGGTCATTTGCAAGAAGACCTCACTATTGAGAATTAGTTGCAATGCTTTGATTTCAGGAGTGAAAAGTCAAGACATTGGGTGTAGGGGCAGGTTCAGCCGACGCTATTTAAGCATATCTAGAGTATTTCAACAAAGCCTACCCTTCCAAAGTGTCAGGCATGATTAGATGTAGAAATCTGTGACAGAGCGTGGGCCGTATTTTCCCATTGCGGGACTGTGCCAACAGCCGTCAGGGTGGCAGTTCTCCCCTGTTCGGCGTAGGCCAAATGAAGATGCAGATGAGTATCTGGCCAAATCGCTAAGCGGTCAGGCCATTCGATCGCCGTAATCCCCAGGGGCATTTCGAGTCCTTGCCAGTAGGTTTCGAGGTGCAGTTCATTGACTTCTGAGGGTTCAAGGCGATACAAATCAAAGTGATATAGCGGCAGTCGGCCTTCAGGATACTCATGGATCAGAGCAAAGGTGGGGCTGACGATGAGTTCTGTAATGCCCAGTCCAGCGCCAAGTCCTTGAATGAGGCTGGTTTTGCCGGTGCCTAAATCGCCTTCTAGTAGCAGTACGGTTCCAGGGGTTAGGACTGCACTCAGGTGTTGCCCTAGGGCTTGGGTTTGCTCTAGGCTTTGAAGAGTAAGGGTTACAGATGTATTGTTAACCATTGCGCTGCTTGAAGGGCTGCCATCATCTTTGCTTAATTTAAAGAATTATGAAAGTTGCAATCTTATCGCAAGATGCTTCCCTGTATTCGACCCGTCGTCTGTTAGAAGCGGGGTTAGAACGCGGGCATGAGGTGGAGGTGGTTGATTTTTTGCGCTGTGCGGAGTATCCGACTTCTGACACGTCTGGGTTATGAGGAGGTGGATTCAGGCAAGCGCCCAGAACTTCAATCCTATGATGTGGGCGATCGCTGTTTTGTCTGTTCTAATCAGACGAAAGAGTGTAATGCCTCATAAGGCTAACGGGCAAGACCGCATGAAGTATGGACTCTTTTCCCAATTGCGAGAATTTCTAGAAACCCAATACCCTCCTCATGATTCAGTTTTACGAGCTACTCAGAAAACCCCTACCCCCAGCCAAAGCCCTCAGCGAAGCCCAGCAGTGGCTAAAAGCAATCACCTATCAAGAATTGAGTACTTGGTACCAAACCAAAGCAAGTCAACTTGCTAAAATTGACCCAGGCAATAGCATCATCATAAAAATCTTGCAAACTCTAGCCAAGCTAGCCCAGAAAAAAGCGAACGAACCAGGCGTTAATAATCCGCCCTATGCTCATCCCTTCTTTTGGGCTGGGTTCACCATCACAAGCAAAGTACCCAGCGAGCTTTAAACCATGAAAACTTCTGAGACCTTAAACCTACAGGCATTCACCTGGTTGACTGACAAAAGTCCTGAAACCCCCATTCATTCGTCTTTAAGGCCAGCGATTGAAATCGCGCCTACAAGAACAAAGTCTGCCTACGCAGACTAAATATATCAAGGGTTCCAACAATCCGCGACGGCGGATTTCG
>JANLSD010000413.1:0-8204 GCA_031362245.1 Acaryochloridaceae cyanobacterium OTE_25_metabat_464
GGTGCAAGCCGCACTTTACCCTGGGAGGGGCTGCCAGACTGTTCGGCAATCTTAGCTTCAGCTTGCCATCGTCTTCGCAAACGATCAGGGTCAATCAACTGCTCCACCATCAGGGGGCTGGGCAGCGGCGCGGGCAATGTGGGTACCATTGTGGCTTTTGCGGGTTCTGGGAGGGCAAGGGTGAAGGGGAGCAGGGCGATCGCCCCTGCAACGGCGACGAGTACGGTACGATACCCCCGTAGTTTTTGGGCGATCGCACTGAGGACAGGTTGAGTAGGGGGGTGGCCTGTTAGGGCTAGGGGGGCTTTCTGAACATTTTGGCCCAGAAGAAGGGGTTTAAGGGGCTGAGCAAAATGCGTGATACCTTGCACTACCCCCCTCAGTCCCCCCTTATAAAGGGGAGAAGAAGATGAAGACGACGGGAAAAGGTTCAGACACCAATGATGCAAAGACGTAAGCATCGGTTGGGGCGCGAGGGTGGGGTGGGATGCTGGCAACAGGAGTGGGGTTTGAGCAATGGGCTGCTGCTGTACCCAAGCCATGAGGTGATAGATAGCCCGAATTGGAAAACTATATTGAGGGCGCGGTTTGATGGGGAGTGCTTGCCAAGTTTTCCAGGCTGGAATGGCACGACGGGCACGACCCAATTGACGGTGACTATAGAGAGCCTGAGCAATTTCCCAAATAATGCGTTGGTGGAGTTGACGCTGTTGGTCTGCTGTCAACACATCCAGGATCTGATTGCCTGCTGTCACCAACACCAGCCGTTGATGAACCAGCAAACTGGCAACCCCACGAATGGCAATACTCTGGCACACAACATTGCTTTGTCTAGAGGGCTGTACCGCAACCGATGCGGAAATAGATAAATCAGAAATCGTAGCGGGGGAGTGCGCCTTGCGCCACGGTTGCCAAAGGTTAGACAGTTTTTTGCGCCAGACCGTAAGGACAGACTTTGGCTTGGCGATGGGGCGAATAGAAAGCTGAAGCGGTTTGGAAATAGCATTTCCCGCCATCGGTAGTTCTAAACAATCAATGGCGTCTAGAACATTTTGGATGGGTTGATCCGTCGGGGCAGGCTGCTCGCCACGGGCAAAGGACAGGAGCGCTTGGGTTCTCGTTGTTGCGGCTTGCTGGAGCACCTGACCGCTCCACCGTGCGGCCTGAAATATTGTGTAAAGGGGATAAAGTGCCGCCTGTGCCCCCCAGGTTGCCGCAACCTTGAGCTGTCGCCAGCGCAGTTGTGTACCGTCCTTGATGTGACGAACCTGCGATCGCACGGTTTGAAACAAGCGACTTTGATAATGAGGGGTGGGGGACATTGGTCGCTCCTTGGGGTTGCACCCTTGCCGAACAGCAGTACTCATAATGATTGTAAGCCAAGGACAGGTTCTCACAAAAAATATCGCACCGATCAGTAAAGATGGGTGCGACATTTTTATTGCATGGGCTGGTCAATCCATGCCAGAGAAAAGATTGTGCATTTAAATATGCGTGAGGCTACCACAACCCCGTTGACGGTGTGCCTGTAGCGGGTGTCGTCGTGGTTGGTGCGACTAAGGACAATCCTGGATTGATGGGTTCAGCACCCACCACTGAATTGCTGTCCGTGGGTGCCGTGCTTAAAAAATTACCCATATCAATATATTGGTCGTCCCCGATGGTGCTCGCTCCAGCGGTGCTTTCATTCAAGGCTGGCCCTGCTTGAATGCGGACATTCATCAATCGGGTTAAGGTGCTTTGCGCATCGCTGCCTGGTTTGAGGGTAAACAAAACCCCACTGCATGGCCCTCCCTTGCGACTGGCCACACAGACAACGGGCTGTCCATTGGAAAACCCTGTGGTGAGATAGCTGAGCTTACCTTCCCTATGGTATTGCTGAAATTTAGCCGAAACCACGCGACAGCGATACTCTGGGGAATATTTTTCTCCAAAGGCACCCGAGACCCAGCGAATGACGGTAATATTACCCCGCGAGGTTTGCACCACCGTTGCGGGAGCGCCTTGGTTGGTGCCACACGAAAATTTAGCATCACTGCTCTGGGCCGCAACTGGAGAGATTGCAGCAAAGGCAGCAACACCAGCAATCAGCGTAGCGGAGATGGATGCGAAAATCGGGGCGTTCATACTAACCTCTAAAGTTTGGCGGGGTTTCACTCTAATATTCTTGTCAGAATTGAAAGAGATTTATGATTATATTGCTCTAGGATTTCACACAATTCATTTAAAAGCTGTGATTTAGATCATCAAGGCGCAATAATTTACGCTTCTTAGCACTGTTTTCTCTGACCTAAACCGATCTCGGGTTAACGCTATACTTTCCACAGCAGTTGGTGAGAGATGAGGTTTCCCATGAAAAAAACGCTATTTTTAAGTCCACCTTCCTTTGATGGGTTTGATGGTGGTGCAGGTTCCCGTTACCAAGCGAAGCGAGAAATTACGTCGTTCTGGTACCCTACTTGGTTGGCACAGCCTGCGGCTCTGGTTCCTGGCAGTAGGCTGGTGGATGCGCCGCCTCATAATCAGGGTGTGGAGGAGGTTTTAAAGATTGCCAAGGACTATGAGCTGGTGATTTTGCACACCAGTACGCCCTCTCTCGCCAATGATGTCAAGTTTGCTGAAACCATTAAGGCTCAAAATCCTGATGTGAAGGTGGGGTTGATTGGGGCACACGTTGCGGTGTTAGCGGAGCAAACCCTCCTGGAAAATCCGATTATTGATTTTGCCTGCCGCCATGAGTTTGACTACACCTGTAAAGAACTTGCCGAAGGTAAGCCTTGGGATGAAATTAAGGGGCTGAGCTACCGCGACAAGTTTGGCGAGCTGCGCCACACCGAAGACCGCGAGCTGATCCATGACTGGGATGCAATGCCTAGCGTGTTGCCCACCTACGCCCGCGATCTGGACATTAATAAGTATTTCATTGGCTATCTGCTTCATCCCTATGTTTCGTTCTATACGGGGCGCGGCTGTCCGGCGAAGTGTAGTTTTTGCCTCTGGCCTCAAACCATTGGCGGACACCAGTACCGCTCCAAAAGCCCTGATGTGGTGGGGCGTGAACTTGAGGAGGCCAAGGCACTGTTTGGCGATCGCGTCCGAGAGTACATGTTTGACGACGATACCTTTACGATTGATAAACAAAGGGCGATCGCCATCAGCAAGCACATGAAGCGACTGGGCCTAACCTGGAGCTGCAACGCTCGCGCTAATTTGGACTACGACACGCTGAAGGAACTGCGGGATAACGGGTTGCGCTTGTTATTGGTTGGGTTTGAGTCGGGCAATCAACAGATCCTCGACAACATCCAGAAAGGGGTGAAGATTGAGGTGGCGCGCAAGTTTATGAAGCACTGCAAGGACTTGGGTATTAAGGTTCATGGGACGTTCATTATTGGGCTACCTGTGGAAACGAAGGAAACCATTGAAGACACGGTGAAGTTTGCCCAGGAGTTAAGCCCCCACACGATTCAGGTTTCGATCGCCGCCCCTTACCCTGGCACGGCGCTCTATGCCCAAGCGAAGGCCAACGGCTGGTTTGCGGATGATACGTTGATTTCAAATTCTGGCATTCAGACTTCGACGCTGCGGTATCCTGACCTATCGAGTGAGGATATTGAAAATGCGGTGGAGCAGATGTATCGCAGGTTTTATTTCCGGCCTCAGGCGATCGTACCGATTGTGAAGGAGATGTTGGGGGATCCGCAGATGCTACGGCGACGGTTGCGGGAAGGGGGTGAGTTTTTCTCTTACCTGAAGGAGCGTCGTAATTCGCAGGATGTGGCACATCGGAAGGCGAAGCAACTGGCTTAAGTGTTTTCTAGCCCTTTCCCGTTAGGGTGGTTTGGATTAAAAATGGGAATTTTAGAGGAGGAGAGTTGCGGTATAGGTTGCGCTCTTCACCTCTTTTTCAATTAAGGTTTTAATCGTGACATCACCCTATTTGGCGATCGCTCAGCAAGGCAAGAATAGTTGGAAGCGCTATTTATCTGGATTGCTTGTCCTTTATGGATTTCTCGTTTTGGCTGCAATTCAAATACTTATTATTGGCGTGATTGTCTGGGGAACCAAGAAAAACCTGGATGGCAGTCCATACTTCATGTGGTTTTTTAAAAATGCCTATGGAGTGATGATTTCAGGGACAATAATGGGCATCGCATTTTTAACAGGTCTGGGAGTGGTGATGAAACGAATTCACCAGCGAAATTTTTTGACTTTAATTAGCCCAGACAGCACGATTCAATGGAAGAGAGTAGCCCAAGGATTAGGATTATGGTTAGGACTACGCCTCTTTGGGATCCTTATCTGCTCCATTGCGATGCCTTCACGCTATGTTTTCGCCTTCAATCCTTATGAATGGTTCCTCTATGCTCTATTAGTACTGATCTGCCTGCCAATTCTTACGTTGGTTCAACATCTTCTCTTTTATGCTTATCTACTCCAAGGAGTGGGAGTTTGGCTTCGTAACTCATCTTATCTAGCCATCGTCTGGGGACTATTTATTTCACTCACAAAATGGTCGATGTATCCATTAAATTGGTTTAATGTTTTTTTTAGTGCAGTCATGATTTGCTGGATAGTTCTTAAAAAAGAACATAGACAGGAATTAGCTATTGGCTTTACTTGCGCTGATATTGCTGTTAGAGCTTTATTCTTAAAATATGTTGATGCATCATTTTATGGGCCAACATTTTTTACATTACATGGCTCAAGCCCAACAACACTTGGGTCAATCATCTATCTAATTTCACTAGGACTATTCTATTATTGTTTCTTTGGCAGGCCTCAAAAAAGTTTTATCTCTAATTCTGGCTAGGTCAATAATGGTAGGTCGGGTTGAGGCACGAAACCCGAATACAGACTAAAACGTGACCAGTTCTCTAGGTTTTGCACTAGTCTATGCCTTACCTAAGTGGGCGCTCCTGAGCCATAAGAACTGGATTTTACTGTGATTAACCCTTAGGATTTACTCAGGAGGATGATAGCCCATAATTGCCAGAACTCGACGCATATTGATAACGCCATCACGATTAGTCTGGAGAAGATTAACCGTTGTGCGACCAATGGGGGTAAGACCTATCACTTGGATCAGATCTTCGCTCCAAGTAAAATGTTCTTGCCAAGTCATTTGGCGCGGATGAAATAGTGAAACAACCTGGTCTGTAACGGGATCAGGGGCTTCGATCTTGGTGTATTTGTAGTTGTTGCATGTTTGGCATGCGAGGGCTAAATTTTCTGAAATTGTTTTACCGCCACGGCTGAAGGGGTAGATATGGTCAATCACAAGGGGATCAATTGCAAACCTCGCTTGACTTTGGCAATATTCGCATAGGCCACTGGCTCGATCAAATACAAGCTGTTTTAAGGCAACGGGTATGTATTCGCTAGACATAGCTCACAGGCTGGATGCCCAGGGTTTCCATAAGATCTAGCAAAGAAACTTGACGGATTTGCGCGAGCTTAGCCAAGGATTGGAGACGTTGAGCACCAATTTGTTCAATTTGGTTGCTAAGTTGAATAAGGCTCTCATATTCCTTATCATCAAGAGTCTCAGCGTCTCGTTTCTCTCGCAAAGCTTGGTAGCTGGAACGTAGATCAGAGGGAATGCCTTGATTGATTCTCAACAGAAGTTGAGCTTCTTCTTCAGGGAGAATCGGAGTTTTGCGGCGGGCACGAAGAACCACAATTTGATGAAGCAACTGATTGAGGTCGGCTTCGTTGAGTTGGTTAGCGGCCTTAATCAGTTCGTCAATGCTCATAGGGTCCTATGGCTGGTTAAATTCTTGGCTCAATTATAGCGCCGTCGAATAGAGCACGATTCTGCTTCAAGGCGATCGCCTTTTTCATAAACAATGCGATAGCTACGCACCAAGAGTCCGCAACCACTCATCCAAATCAGCCGAGCCAGAAAAATCCAATAGAGCCTCACCCAACAATTCAAGTTGAGAAACTGAGAGTGCAGCAATTTGGGCTTCAATATTGGGGGCGATTGTGCCGATTTTTCGAGTTAATTGACGGAGGATTAGCGATCGCTCTCGTTCAATGCCCTGCTTAATGCCTTTCTCAATCGCCTGTTCAAGCATAAAACGTTCCGCATTGGTTACATAAGTCACCTTTCGTTCCTCCTCAAATGACTGAAGCTCTTGCCAAAAACTGCGCTCAGCCGCCTCTGGTAAAATCATAACCCAATCAATAAAGAGGTATAAATCCAGAATCTCTTGTCGTCCATAGCCCTTCTCATACAGAGCTTTCGTTAAGGTAAACTTCCAAGCCTTACGCAAATCAACATTACGCTTCGTCTCCAGCACCTTCAGATGCGCCATCACCACTGTGGCAAATGGATTGTCGCTCCTCTCCAGTTCCGCCCATCGTTCTCTATAGTCAATCAGCTTCACCGTCCCAAACTCAAAACTGAGCCTTGTGTCAGGGTATTTTGCCCCATATTGGTAAGGCCGCCAGCGATCGCTCTCATCACACAAAATCGCCAGACTTATGGGTATCTGCTGATAACGGTCAAAAATTCTAATGCTGTACGTGAACATCCTTTTCTCAAACGCTTTTTCTCTTTGAGCCTGCACCTCTACATGTATTAAAAGCCAAAGCTCTGCCCCATCTACCTGCCAGACCTTAACCAATTGATCTGCATAGCGCTTACCCAGTTCCGCATCACGGGCAATTTGCTGAAATTCTTTGTCCAGAAATTCATAGGGTCTATTCCAGTCAATGAGCGCAGCAGTTTGTGGAAAGAAAAAGGCGATCGCCTGGGGAAAATAAGCCCTTAAAATATTCTTCCAGGGCGAATCCAGGTCTGCTCTCGGTTCAGTCATTGAGGTTTTAGAAGAAGGGCGATCGTCCCGATTGTATAGCAAAAGCATTAACCTGCTACAAAGCAGTCATAGGTGGGGTTAAGGTACAAAATCCGAACCCAATCCGATTCGCTAAAGTTGAACGTGCCCAGTCCGTTAGGTTGTGCCTAGCCTATGTCTTCGCTAAGTGGGCGATCGCCCTTGAATGATGCAAATAGGCCAAGTCTTTTAAGCGCTAAAGCGTTCATGCTACCCTTCAACACTTCAGAGGTGCAATCAGTTGTGCAACAAGATCAACCCCTTTCCCGAGGAGATCGGGATAATCTTCAAGGCGATGGGAAGACCGTGGCTGTGCTTCAAGCTGGGTTTGAATTTCCATCACCAGACTGCGGGCATAGCTGCCGTAGCCAACCCCTGAAATGTAGGGCAGTTCATCAACACCGTTAGAGAATAACCCAAGCTCTTTTAGTTTGGGTACCGTGTGGCGATTGGTGCCCCCAGCTAACTGCACAAACCCTGGAAGGGGCGATCGCAGTACCCGTTCCCCATACTTAATCGTCGCCCGCGTTGCCCCATCACCAATATCACCACTCATAGGCCGCCCATCGGTTTGCCAAATTAGAGGGCAGGGTAATGGCTCAATGCGTTGATACAAAACACTTAGGTACTCCAAAACCCCATCCTCGTCAGGGCAGCTTACGGCGAGAACCTTCAAGTGCGGGAGCATCGGCTGAATCTTTTGCCATAGCTGCTGAAATTCAGCTTCATGTCCCACCTGGGTATGTAGTTCTAACGCATTGACTAATTCAGCCGTCACAAAGGGCTGGATTGAACTTGGGGTTGCGGGCTGCGATCGCGTTTCGATCAACCCCAATGGACAAATGGGCAAACAGCGTCCACACCCATAGCAGCGCTCTTCGATCACGCCGGATTGGGCGGGGGAAAAAGCAATGGCTTCCGCCGGACAAATCGAGACACAGGGTTTTGGGCAATCCGTCGGGCAATGTTGTGGGTCAAAGACTGCCTTGCGAAAGTGTGGGTCTTCGCCGTCATTTAGGCTCACCATCAGCCAAACTTCACGGGTTAAACCCTGAGCATTGAGTAAGGCTTGTGCCGCTTTAATCCCTGCACGCGCTGCATAGACAACGGCAGGATCGGCGGCGATATCAATGCAGTCTGCGCCAGCGAGGGTATAGACCAGGGCTAAGGTGCGAATCGCAGGCAGATGCTGGAAACTGGCACCACAGATGAGCTTGAACCAGTGCCCGTTGTGGAGTGCATCTAAAGGAGAAGAGCTACTAACAAGAGAGTTGGATTGACTTTGAACACCCTGCATTAACCCACCCCACCCCACCCCAAAAAAAAGGGGGGGGGCCAGTGCATAAAAATACCCCCCTTATA
>JANLSD010000006.1:0-5523 GCA_031362245.1 Acaryochloridaceae cyanobacterium OTE_25_metabat_464
CATATTCCTTCTCTACTCCCCCCTTTTTAAGGGGGGTTGGGGGGGATCAAAGGTGTTTGACGTTGTCACATTGACTTGTGTGTACACCGTAGCCAGGATTGGGGGGTTAGGGGGGCCAGTGCAATAACTTTGAACTTATCCGAACAGTATTGCGCCTGCGCGGACTAGGAGGGGATTTCAACCCGCGCAGGCGGGTTTTGTTCTTGTAGCCGCGATTTCAATCGCTGGGTTTTATTTGATTCACAATCCTAAGGAGATGGATGAATGGCTATCGCCCCATACTGTTCTGCGGTAATGCGCTGCGTTTCGTAGAGGGTCTTAGAAATTTCTGACAGCGTAAATACGGCGTGGGTTTGGTAGCCCTGGGCCTGCATTTTGTCCCGCACGCCGCCTTCATGGTCAATCAAAACCACAATGTCTGTCACCCTTAGGCCAGAGGTTTCGAGCTTATGAATCCCCTCAAGGACGCTTTTGCCCGTAATCAGGACATCATCAATGACCAAAGCCGTTTCCCCTAGCTCATACTGCCCTTCCACAAGGCGGCGGGTGCCGTGGGCTTTCACTTCTTTGCGGGGATAAATCATGGGGTGGTTGAGCTTTAAAGATAAACCTGTTGCCGTGGGCAAGGAGCCGTAGGGGATACCTGCAATTCGGTCAAATTTTAGGGGTTGGGTCACAACGGCATAGGCTTCCAGCACCTGATGAAAAAGCTGTGGGTTGGAAATAATGCGGCGCAGGTCAATGTAGTAGGGAAAAACCGCCCCTGATGCCTGAACATAGCTGCCAAACATCAAGCAGCCAATATCGTAAAGTTTCACAATCAGCGCTTGGCTGGGATTGAGGGGCATTGGCTGAGGCTGAGGCTGCCATAGGTCGCAGGTAGATGGCCCTTGGCTCAACTGTTCGCGTAGGGTGTTGATGTTTTGGCGAAGTACATCCACCCGCTGGCCTAGCTCAGGTTCGCCCAGCCAATCTTGGGGGACGGGCAATAGTAATCCGGCTCCCGCTCGGTTTAGCCCTGCACCTAGGATTGCGTTTAGGTCTGTCTTGTCTGACCAAATGCTGCGGGCAAGGATCGTGCGTTCGGGGGCGATCGCCCTAACCTGTCCCAGTACCAATGGATCTGTCGTTCCCACCTCTAAGCCCAACTGATCGGAGCTTCCCCAACTTTGAACGGCTTTCACAACCTCCAAATACAGGGGCATCTCCGCCGTGGGGTAGGACTGAATCACCTCAGCCGAAGGATTTGAGGTATGGGTTAAAACAAAGACCCCACGGTCAGGGTAAAGCAAAAATGGCGTAACCCCTTCTTGACCCACGTAGGGATTAACCGTAACGGCATCTACACGCCACTGCTCAAAAAAGGTCTTAGAAAGCTGAGAAGCCGTATTGAGGTCGCCATGCTTTGCATCCAAAATCACAGGGATATGGGCCGGAATTTTGCTTAAAACCTCAGTCAATAGCGCTAGTCCATCAGTCCCTAAGGCGAGATTAAAGCCAAGGGTTGGTTTATAGGCACAGACCAGCGCCTGGGTTTGCGCTACAACCGTTTCTAGCCAAAGCTGGAGTGCCTGCCGTAATGGCACTGAAGATGCCTGAAATTGAAGGGGGAGCATTTCAGGGTTGGGGTCTAAGCCAAGGCACAGCAGACTGTCATTACGCAGAATAGCGGCATCAAGTTTGTCAGCAAAGGTCATGGCACCAGAAAGATTAAGGTCAAAAACGGGTACAACTGAAAACAGTTGTCTCAATATGATGTTTTGATTTTCCTATGAAGTCTGTCCTCAAAGACCACTATGAAGCATTGCTGGCCTCCTTCAGTCATCATCATCGTGCCGTTGAGCTGTTGAGGAACCATCGCCCCTATTTTGAAAAGATTCCTAGCATCCGTCGATCTCGTGAGAGTATCATTACCATTCCGCTGCCCATTGTTAAAGTGCGACAGCGGCAGCTCCCCAACCCCAATCATGACAGCCCCTATGAGCTGATCACCATCCCCTGCGATTTAGCACTGCTCATGTGCGATCCAGAATGGAAAATCAAAACCGATGTTGAGATTTTTATCTTTATCCACCGCCCCTTGGAAGGGTTGTCCGATTTGCTCCGGCGCTGGCGCGAAACCCAAGTGTTGCTCAGCCGTGGCTATACCTGGGAGATGCCCCTTCAGCACCAACACATTTTTAGCGAAGGCGCAGATAAGCCCTGTCCTCTGTTTATTCTTTCCGCAGAAACCCCAGAGCATATTAAGCGCGGACTCCAAGGGGCCTGTTTACCCCATGTGATTGTGCCTATGCCCATCTCTCCTGAGCTTGAAGAGCAGACTCAGAGCCTCGCCGCATCGATGGTGGACTCCTCCGTTGAGCTTAGCGTTGAGTCAGACTCCGAGATTGGGTAGTGAGTGGCTTTGGGTGATGGTTTTGGGTGGTGGTGAGGTGATTCGTCATAGCAAACTCAACGGAATGCAGGAGCAGTCTTGATCGTAGCTAGAAACGATAGGATGAAGGGCAACACGAAGAAATATGTCGCTTAGTACAAGACGTCAATGAAATGGGCACCCTGATCGAGAACCAACCCTCTGTCATGAATTCGTAACTGCTCTAACTGTCTATGTTGAAAGTTGCCGTTGGACATAGTAACGATCCTGACTCTCTTGAGGCAGTCTATGAGGTGCTGGCACAGTGCCAAAGGACTTTAGAGAGCGTCAAACCCAAGGCCGGAGTGTTGTTTGCTGCCATAGACTTCGACCATCAGCTCATTGTGGATCAAATTAATGAGGCTTTTCCAGGGATTGAACTCATTGGTGGTACCACAGATGGTGAGGTGTCTTCGGTTTTAGGGTTTCAGCAAGATTCTTTAACCCTGATGCTGTTTTGTGCCGAAGATATTGAATTTTGTGCCGAGGTGGGTCGCACCGTTTCTCAAGCCCCCATAGACATTGCACAACAGACTGTAAACACTGCGAAAAAGCGGCTCTTAAGCCCGCTTAAACTTTGCATCACCACCCCTGAAAGTTTAACCACGAGCGCTGCTTCGATTTTGGATGGCTTAAAGTTATCCCTGGCAGAGATCCCAATTCTGGGGGGCACAACCGGCGATCAAACCCACATTAAACAAACCTTTCAATTTTTTAAGACTGAGGTTTTAACGGACTCTGTCCCCATTTTGCTCTTGGGGGGCAATCTATTGTTTTCTCATGGTGTATCGAGTGGCTGGAGTCCTCTGGGCAAACGGAGCGTAGTGACAAAGGTCGAGAAAAACGTTATTTATGAAATTGATGGAAAGCCTGCATTAGACTTTTACCACTATTACTTTGAAACGTTTGCCGCTGATTTAGCCTATCCCCTTGCCATTTTTCCGCCAGGAGAGGAAACCTTTGTCTTAAGGGCTGCGCTCAGCTATGATGCGGCATTAAGGAGCATTACCGTTTCTGCTGATGTGGTAGAAGGGTCAATGATTCAAATTACAGAGGCGGCTCAGGAAGACATTATTTCTGCTTCTAAGACCTCCTTTGAGCAGGCTTGGGATGCTTACCCCGGCAAGGCCCCCACTGCGGCCCTATTCTTTTCCTGTGCTTGGCGGCGCTTTATTTTGGGGACTCAGACGATGAAAGAATATGAGGCGATCGCCAAACTTCACCCCCAGAGTTCTTCTCCAGAGTCTCCCAATACGCTAGAGTCTCCCCTTCCAAGCTGTGGATTTTATACCTACGGCGAAATTTCCCCCCTTCGTGCCCAAGGCCCAACCTTTTTTCATAACACCACTTTTGTTACCTTACTACTGGGCAGTGAGTAGAGGGATGCCGATGCTACAACAGCACACTGAAAACGAGATTCAGAGCTTGACGAAAGAAAATCGGATTCTTCAAAAAAAGCTGGCACGCTCCCAGGAAAACCATGCCAAATTAGAAGAAACCAAACGCAATAAAGAGTCTCGCCTCAATGCAGTGATTGTAGAACTGCAACAGTCTCAAGCCATTCTAGAGAAAAAAAGCACTGATCTAGAACAGGCGTTCAATCAACTTTCCCTAATGCAGGACAAACTCGTTGAAGCCGAGAAAATGTCTGCCCTCGCAACCCTCGTCACGGGGATTGCCCATGAAATCAATACACCCGTGGGAACCAGCATCACCCTGGCCTCAACCTTAGCGGATGAAACAGCAATGCTAACCACAGCCTTTACCCAAGGTCAATTAACGCGTTCTACCCTGCATGATTATCTAGATATTGCCGCCGAAAGTACGGCCCTTCTAATGGCTAACCTGAGCCGAGCGGGAGATTTAATTCAAAGCTTCAAACAAGTCGCGGTCGATCAGGTCATTCTGGAACGTCGAACCTTTAGGGTCAAAGAATATCTTGAAGAAGTGCTCGCCAGTCTTGCCCCTAGTCTTAAAAAGACACCACATACCCTAACCGTCACAGGGGAAGAGTCCATTACGATTAATAGCTACCCTGGTGCCTTGGCACAAATTGTGACCAATTTCGTCACAAACTCCTTAACTCATGCCTTTGACCTCAATGCCCACGGGACTATCTGTATTGATATCTCTGAATCAAATGGCCAAATTCTAATTCACTACAGTGATGATGGATCTGGGGTTCCGCCTGAGAACTTAGGCAAAATTTTTGATCCATTTTTTACAACGGCACGGCATCGAGGTGGAACTGGATTGGGGCTTCACATTGTCTATAACCTAGTGATTCAAAAGCTTCAAGGAAAAATTGAGGTAGGCAGTCAGTTAGATCAAGGAACGTCCTTCAAAGTTCTTTTACCCTTAGCCCTTGGCGCTCATCCACCTTCATCCTAAATGGAGATATAGAGAGTATTAGGGAACCCTTAAACTATGAAAATTAAGCCATGAAAATTAAGCGATGGATAGTTCCAAGGAAAAATCTGATTTTGAATGATTGGGCGCTGCCTTTCGAGCGATTTATTTATTTGTTTTATTATTTTAAGGATATTGATGAGTAACGTTTCTACTCCTCCTGATGGGTTAGATGACACCTTCTATTTCAAGGAAGATGGAAGTACTGGAACGGCTAAAAATAATGCTCAAGGGGATGTAGAGCCAATCAATGCTTTCCGTGAAACCTGGAAAATTTTAATCGTAGATGATGAACGTGCCGTTCATCGAGCGACGGAGTTGGCGCTGAGAAACTTTACCTTTGAAGGCAAACCACTCACCTTTGTCTCAGCGTATTCTGGTGAGGAGGGCAAACATTTCATCACAAACGCACACCAAGATACTGCCATTATGCTGCTAGATGTTGCCATGGAAACCCATGATGCAGGGCTGAAGGTGGCGAAGTATATCCGCGAGGAGCTGCAAAATCGGCGGGTTAGAATCATCTTGCGGACAGGACAGCCCGGTGAAGCCCTCGGGAGCCACCCCGATCACGGTGAAGGCGCGTCCGTTGAGCGTGATCGACCGGCCCACGATGGACGCCTCGCCCCCGAAGCGCTTTTGCCAGTAGCGATGGCTCAGGACCACCGTCGGAGCAGCGCCCTTCGTCTCGCCCTCGCCCG
>JANLSD010000008.1:0-11685 GCA_031362245.1 Acaryochloridaceae cyanobacterium OTE_25_metabat_464
CATATTCCTTCTCTACTCCCCCCTTTTTAAGGGGGGTTGGGGGGGATCAAAGGTGTTTGACGTTGTCACATTGACTTGTGTGTACACCGTAGCCAGGATTGGGGGGTTAGGGGGGCCAGTGCAATAACTTTGAACTTATCCAGTATTGCCCCGACAGGGCCTATGCGCTTTCCCAAAAATATTTCAGATTCAACAAATTTAGTTTTGCTCAAATCCCAGCAAATACGGTGTCAAAAGTTAAGGCGTGTAAGATTGACCAAGAATCTCCTTATCCTTGCCCATGTAGTAATCTGGGCCAGCTTTGTCCGATTGTGCTGACGGATGCCTTTGGCTGTAGCCATTGCCAGCAAATGTTTGTCCTTCGTGCCGATGGGTATGTTTTGGAGCAGATATCCCACATTTATCCTTACCGACAAAATTGGTACTGGACTGGAAAGGCTTGGCGGCTCGTTCGGCCTCCCTTTTTTCAAAGTGGATTTGCTTGGGTTTTCGGGGCGATCGCCGCTTTGTTGGTGCTGTGTCTCGGTTTACCCATTGTCTTTCATGTACCGTTTGATCCCCGTCTCATGGTATGGATGGTATTGCCAATTTCTATTGCACTGGCGCTGAGTTTGATGATTTGGCTCACAATGTATCGACGGTCTTGATGCCATGTTTGGTGATATGTGCCGAATATCCTTTGCTGTCGTTCTTAGGTTGACCGATGCATGATTTACAGTCTTTGACTCTAAAAGATCTGGTTGACCAAGCACGCCAAGCTTCTACCAACCTGGCGCAGACGTCTGTTCAGGCTCGGAATTTGGTACTTAAGGATTTGGCGATCGCCCTCCAGTCCCAACAAGATGCCATCCTAGAGGCCAATACTCTAGATCTGGAAACCACACGGGATTTGGCTGTCACAGATCTGGCGCTTCAATGGCTAAAGCTCACCCCCGATCGCCTAGCGGTAATTCGGCAGTTTATTGAGCAGCTGATCGGTTTGCCGGATCCTCTTCAAGTGCGCAGCGGCACGGTGGCAAACTCTTTGTATAGCCTGAGTGGCTTTCGGGTAATGCCCTTGGGGGTGGTGTGTGGTCTCTATGAGTTTTTGCCAGAATTTCCGATTTTACTCACGAGCCTGTGTCTAAAAACAGGCAACAGTTTGATGGTGCGGGGCAGCGCCGAGACGAGCAATACCCATCGGCTGTTTTCAACGCTAATTAAGACGGTGTTGAGCAAAAGTAAGCTGGATCAACGGTGCTTCTTTAGTTTTGAGAGCGATCGCACCGTCACCCCTAAGGATTTGGTCGCCCAGGCTTTACCCATTGACCTCGTGATTCCCTACGGTCGCCCTAGCTTTATTCAAGACATTGTCCAACAGAAAACTGCGCCCACGGTGGCTCCTGTGATGGGGAACGCCTATTTGTTCTGGGCCTCAACGGGCAGTAGCGATTTAGTGCGCAGCATCATTGTGGATAGCCACCTTGGGGCACCGGATGCGGTGAATGCGATCGAAAAGGTTTTGATTACGCCCAACACTAATTTTTCGCTCCTCAACGTCATCTTTAATCACCTGCGCGAAAAGAAATTTACCCTAAAAGGGGATGAAGCCCTTGTAGCAGATTTCCCTGATTTAGCGTTGGCGGAACCTCAGGAATGGTCTACCCCCTATCTCAACAAAACCGTTGCCTTTAAGGTGATGAATTCCGTTGCAGAAGGGATTCAGTGGATGAATGCCCACAGCAGCGGTCATGCAGACTGTTTTGTGACGGAGTCCTATCGAGAAAGCCAGCAGTTTACGGTGGGCACCACCAGCGCTACGGCGTTTATTAATGCATCGCCACGTTTTTCTCGTCTGGTGAGTGGTCCCTACGGAACGTTGGCATTAGGGATGATAGGCCGGGGTTCTTTTCACCAGGGGGCGATTGGAATTGAAACGCTCCTAAAGCGCAGC
This sequence comes from Acaryochloridaceae cyanobacterium OTE_25_metabat_464, assembly GCA_031362245.1. Classification (GTDB taxonomy): domain Bacteria; phylum Cyanobacteriota; class Cyanobacteriia; order Thermosynechococcales; family Thermosynechococcaceae; genus JAAURS01. The sequence continues at coordinate 1,934 of JANLSD010000008.1, forward strand.
CACATTATTCAAGGCGTTGGCTCCAATATTGCAGGTTAGGATTTGGTTTAGGGGACGTTTGGCTCTTTGGAGGCGGGTGCTTTACGACGGCGGCACCGCTCGGAGCAATATTTTACGTCATCCCAACAGTCGGCCCATTTTTTGCGCCAGGTGAAGGTCAGTCCACAGACTGGACAGAATTTGGTAGGGAAATCGGACTTAGCGCGTTGACGAGCCATTGAAGTCATCCTAGAGGGGAATTAAGCGTTGGAATCAGGATGATTGTGACCATCACAGGGCGGTACGGGGTCATAGCCACTGCCGCCCCAGGGGTTACAACGCAAGATGCGCTTGAAGGCGAGCCAACTTCCGGCGATCGCCCCATGCCCCCGAATCGCTTCCATTGCATAGGTTGAGCAGCTCGGCTGAAAGCGGCACATGGGCGGCAGCAGGGGTGAGAGCAGCCGTTTATAGAGTTGGATAAGCGTCAGCAACAAGACCTGGATAACATTCATAAATGATAAAAACTGTAAACAATACTGAACAGCCGTCCTTTCTGGGCGTGATGTCTCTTAACATTTAGAGTGAGGCAAGCTGAGATCGGCGAAACGGCCTAGGGTGGGATGTTTTCATCCTATCTAAGACAAACCGCTATCACAACTCAGCGGTTGACTGCGTAGTTTAACCCGCAATTTCTGAGATGATGATTAACATGCCTTAGGGCCTACTTTCATCTTTGTGATTTATACCTTAGCTCTCAATCAAAACGCCTTTAGCTTTAGGTTTTCATCAGAGCTAATGCCTACATTTCTGTTTGATAGGCTCCTGTTCTACAGGTTCCTGTTTTACAGGTCTTTATATACTTCTGATATCGAGGGTGATCAATGAGATTCCGCGCTTTCATCATTGCACTGTTCGCCGTCTGTCTGACGGCCCTGCCTTTGAGTGGCGGCAATGCGTTGGCCCAAAGCCGCACCAGCCTAACCTACGAAGACATTCGAGGAACAGGATTAGCAAACCGATGCCAAACCTTAGGCCAAACGACTCGGGGTACCTATCCGCTGGAGTCGGGGCAAGAATATGTGCTGACTGATTTATGTCTTGAACCCATTAATTTCTTTGTCAAAGAAGAACCTAAAAATTCTCGTCGTGAAGCTGAGTTTGTCCCTAGTAAGGTCATGACTCGGTTGACGACTTCCCTTGAGGGTGTGAATGGTACGCTCAAGCCCAGCAAAGATGGTGGTTTAACGTTTTACGAAGAAGACGGGATGGACTTTCAGGCCATCACGGTGAAGCTATCGGATGGTGAGTTAGTCCCGATGCTCTTTACCCTTAAAGGCTTGGTCGCTTCTACTCAGGGCAATATAACCTCGCTTAGTGCCTCTACAGATTTTCAAGGGGAGTATGAAGTGCCGTCCTACCGGACTTCAAATTTCTTGGATCCGAAGGGTCGTGGTTTGACCACGGGCTATGACAACGCCGTGGCTCGACCTGCTGTCGCTGAGGGTGAAGAAGAAGTGGCTCGCGCCAATGTGAAGCGTTTCATCGTGGGCAAGGGTGCCATTTCCATGCAGGTTGCGAAGGTCGATGGCCGCACTGGAGAGATTGCGGGTACCTTCGAGGCGGAGCAGCCTTCTGATAGCGATATGGGTGCCCATGAACCCAAGGATGTCAGAATTCAGGGCGTTTTCTACGGTCGGGTTGCACCTCAAGAAGCCTAGTTATTCTTTCGCAATTGATAGGCTTAAGGCTGTACCCGTTTGGGTACAGCTTTTTTTTGAAGTGAGAATGCCTGGTGTGTTTTGCAACAGTTTATTGTCAGAGTTTCCGATACTGTATGGATACATTCTTGAATGAAATGTTGAGCCTTCTCTAAACTTTTCACACTGTTTGAGCAGAAGGGTTCTAGGGTTTGGGAGTTGAAGCATGGTGTTTGACTCTATTCATCAATGGCGAATGTTCTCTCAGGCTGGGGGACTCCTTTTGATGGGCGGACTGACGGGCACAATGGTATTGAGGCAATTTCCTGCCGTTGATAGCCGCTCTGCGAAGGCTAGCCTTTCTACTCAAGGGTATTCTCGTTCTGCCCAGACTTCGGCCTCGGCACAAGGTACCCCGAATGATCAAATTGCGGAGCTTTATCGTCTCTATGGGGCTGCACCTAAATTGTCTGTCAATGCGTTGGTCAAATCCAAAGCTTCAGTCCTTGAATCCGATTTAGGGATGACAACTGCTTTGTTTCAAGCACCCCCTCAGTACCGGATGGGCGCTGATCGAACGAATTTTGGCGATCGCCTATCCCGCAACATTCAGGGAGACCCAGTTCAAAATAAACTGCTGATTGTGCTCCATGAAACAACCTCAGCAGCATCAGGTGCCGTTAATACGGCGCTCACCCCCCATGCACGGGACGAAGACCAGGTGAGCTATCACGCCATTATTGGTCGAGACGGAACCATTCTTTATCTTGTAGATCCCCGTAAACGTGCCTATGGTGCGGGGAATTCAGTTTTTAGAAGCCAAGCCGGTGCCGAAACGGTGCAAACCAACAAACGGATAAAATCTTCGGTGAATAATTTTGCGTATCATATCTCGTTAGAAACGCCGCCAGGTGGATGCAATCCAAAACCTAAACATACTGGCTATAGCAGCGCGCAGTATTTTTCCCTTGCCTGGTTAATTGCCCATTCTGGAGTAGAAAATAACCGCATTACGACCCACTTTGCCATTGATCAAATGGGTGAACGCCAAGACCCGCGATCGCTCGAGATGGATATACTACGGCAAAGCTTGGTTCTCCAAAACATTGCATTTGTTCTGGAAGCTATCCCCTAATGAGTTGATTTACGTTTGACGGTCAGGTCTTGTGAACCCTTAGAGACGGTCATGAAATTCAATGCGACCACCGCGAACGCTAAAGTCAAAGTGTTGCAGAAAATCTTGGCCCAGTAGGCCCATTTCCATGTCTGGCCCTGCGATCGCAACGGGAACCTTCGTCGTTGTAAGCCCACCGACCGAAACCGCATTTAAATACACGATGGGCATTTGTGTTTTGCCATTGGCAGTGCTAAAGGTGACGTACTCAAGCACTTGTGCGGTGGTAATGCCCAGCGCTTTTGCCATTGGACGAGTGATGGTTGTAATACTAGCGCCAGAATCCACCAGCATTTCAAAGGCGATGCGACGATTAAAAACGACATCAATGACGGGCACCCCGCCACTTCGCCGTTTAATCGTTACTACTCCAGGGGGTTGTGTCGCGGCCTGAGTCGCGGCTTGAAGCGGCTTGGGGCTAGAAACACTATTGCGAGAAAGCTGTTCAAGTTGAATTCGATACTGCTTCAACTGACTGGCCTGTCCAGGTGCGAGCGGAATGAGGCGATCTACAATCTGCACAGCCTGAGACCAATTATTTTGGGCAACGGCATCGTGAAGCTGTTGTTCAAGCTGCGGAACGCTAAGCTGTGCCCCAGCAGGTAATGCGGCAAATACTAAGCACAGACTCAAAAGTCCAGCCCAAGTCCGCCGATGCTTAATAAGCGGACGATGTCTCTTTTCTGGCTGAATTTGACCCATTGCACTGTATAAGTGACCCATCACGCCCAAAAGCTCCCGTAAAGCGATGCAATCCACCGCAACATTATTTCTTAGGGTACCCACTTTAATGGACGATAGTATCCATAGGTTCGCGCCTGATGCATCCTTATCCACAACTCAAATATCCACAACTTAACTTACTTAACTTAATAGTGGAACTTCAGCCTTGATTAACCCCCTTGCTATCCTTCCCCAACTTCAACGCGGCTTGTCCCAGCGAAAACAGCTCTTTAGCCTTTTGTTGGTCGCTGTGTTGTTAGGTGGTTGTCAGCTCACTGAGCCTAAGGCTTTTTTGGGTGACACGAACAGCGTTCATCTGAGGCTGGGCAACCCTAGTCATGCACAAACCCTTAACCCAGACCGCTACCATTTATTTTTGCGGCAACAGTACGCCCTCCTCTACGATCGCACCACCAACACCCCCGCATGGGCAAGCTGGCAGCTCAATGCGTCTTGGCTGGGTGCCGGAAGCCGCCCCGTGTTCACCCCTGACCCTCAGGTTCCGGCGGGTTGGTTTCGCGTTACCCCCCACAACTACACGGGCAGCGGATTTGATCGCGGTCATATTGTGCCCGCTGCCGATCGCAACCGTACCCCTGAGGACGAAGCGGCGGTGTTTTACATGACCAACATTGCGCCCCAATCGCCAGACAACAACCGTGGGCCTTGGGAAAAGCTAGAAAGCTACTGCCGCGCTTTAGTAAAGTCTGGGAAAGAGCTTTACATTATTGCAGGGCCAACGGGCAAAGGCGGTGTGGGGAGTGAGGGTTCCGCAACGGCAATTTCTGCCAACAAAATCACTGTTCCCGCCGCCTTTTGGAAAATTGTCGTCGTTAATAATCGGGCTGGGCAAGGGCTAGACAGCATCACTAAAAAAACGCGGGTGATTGCGGTCTTAATCCCCAACCAGCAAGGCATCAAAGAAGACCGGTGGCAAAAATTCAGCACCACTGTCCGAGACCTAGAGCAGCGCACGGGCTATGATTTTTTGTCTAACTTGCCCCAAGACGTAAAGGATTCCCTAGAGACTAAGGCTCCTTTAGCTTCCAACGTCATCGTTTCAGGGGAAAGGTAGAGGCAACCGCACTCCTCCTCTTTCAACTTTACAGCGCAACACTTTACAATTAGGAGTGTTGCTTTATGCAGAAACAAAGGCTCCCCATCCGGCGAGAGCTTAACCTTTCCACTGCCCATGACGACAAAGGCAAATCTGAATCCCTTTGAGTAACACTCAAAGACCAACCGATTTGTCGCGCCCATTGTCGCACCCAACTAGAGAATAGACATGAAAGACCTCACCCTTTATCGAAATATTGGTATTTTTGCCCACGTTGATGCTGGCAAAACAACGACAACCGAACGAATCTTAAAGTTAACCGGAAAAATCCACAAAATCGGTGAGGTGCATGAAGGTGCGGCAACGACGGATTTCATGGAGCAGGAGCAGGAGCGCGGCATCACGATTCAATCTGCTGCAACCACTTGTTTTTGGAAAGAACACCAGCTCAATATTATTGACACCCCTGGGCACGTTGACTTCACCATTGAAGTGTATCGCTCCCTAAAGGTGCTGGACGGCGGTATTGGCGTATTCTGCGCCTCTGGTGGTGTGGAGCCTCAGTCTGAAACCAACTGGCGCTACGCCAACGACTCAGAAGTGGCACGGATTATCTACGTCAACAAGCTAGACCGAACCGGAGCCGATTTCTTCCGCGTGGTCAAGCAAGTCGAAGATATCCTCGCGGCTAAGCCAATGGTGATGGTGCTGCCTATTGGTGTCGAAGAAAATCTCAAGGGCATGGTGGATCTACTCACCCGTAAGGCATGGGTGTGGGATAACTCCGGCGACCCTATGAATTACACCATTGAAGAAGTGCCTGCTGATATGGCAGCTCAGGTCGAAGAGTATCGCGAAAAGCTCGTGGAGCTTGCCGTGGAGCAAGACGACGCCCTGATGGAAAAATATCTCGAAGGCGAAGATCTTTCTATTGAAGACATTAAGCGCTGTATCCGTAAGGGCACCCGTGACTTAGCGTTCTTCCCCACCTACTGCGGTTCGTCCTTCAAAAACAAGGGTGTGCAGTTGATTCTAGATGCGGTGGTGGATTACCTCCCCAACCCGATGGAAGTGAAGCCTCAGCCCGAGGTGGATCTGGATGGCGAAGAAACAGGGACGTTTGCGATTGTAGATCCCGCCAAACCTTTACGGGCATTGGCCTTTAAGATCATGGACGATCGCTTTGGTGCCCTTACCTTTACCCGTCTGTACTCCGGTACCCTTTCTAAGGGCGATACCGTGCTCAATACCTTCACAGGAAAATCTGAGCGGGTTAGCCGCCTGGTTGAAATGCACGCCAACTCCCGTGAGGAAATTGAGTCGGCTCAAGCTGGGGATATTGTGGCGATCGTGGGGATGAAGAATGTTCGTACTGGACATACTCTCTGCGACCCCAAAAACCCTGCGACCTTGGAACCAATGGTGTTCCCAGACCCCGTGATCTCCATTTCCGTGAAGCCCAAAACCAAGGGCGGTGACGAAAAGATGGGGATGGCTCTAGGCAAGATGGTTCAAGAAGATCCATCCTTCCACGTCATGACCGATGAAGAGAGTGGCGAAACCATTATCAAGGGGATGGGCGAGCTGCACTTGGATATTAAGGTGGATATTCTTCGCCGTACCCACGGTGTAGATGTGGAAGTGGGCGAACCTCAAGTGGCCTACCGTGAATCTGTCACCAAGCGCATTGAAGACAGCTACACCCACAAGAAACAGTCCGGTGGTTCCGGTCAGTTTGGTCGCATCGACTACATCATTGAGCCTGGGGAAGTTGGAAGCGGCTTTGAGTTTACTTCTAAGGTGTCCGGCGGTACCGTACCTCGGGAGTATTGGCCTGCGGTTGAAAAGGGCTTTAAGTCCAGCATTGTAAAGGGTGTCCTAGCCGGATTCCCCTGTGTTGACTTGAAGTTCACTCTCACGGATGGCGCATTCCACGCGGTTGACTCATCGGCGATCGCCTTTGAAATCGCTGCAATGGCGGGCTACCGTCAGACGATTCCTAAGGCTGGCCCTCAGATCTTGGAACCCATCATGAATGTGGACGTGTTCACCCCCGATGACTACATGGGTGATGTCATTGGTGACTTGAACCGTCGTCGCGGCATGATTAAATCTCAGGAAACTGGCCCGATGGGTGCACGGATTAAGGCTGATGTGCCTCTGAGTGAGATGTTTGGCTACATCGGCGATCTGCGTACTATGACCTCTGGCCGTGGGCAGTTCTCGATGGTGTTTGGTCACTATGCTCCTTGCCCCAGCAATGTGGCAGAAGAGGTGATTAAGGAAGCCAAGGAACGTCAAGAAGCTAAGTCTAAGTAGATTAGACCCTTGATGATTGATTAATAAAAGGAGCGCAAGATCTTGCGCTCCTTTTATTATGTTTAGAGGGTCGTCTATTTTCTGAAGGGGACGCTATGACTGTTGCAACCTATAAATGGACAATCGATCACTACCATCAAGCCGTTGATGCAGGCATTTTTGATGAGCAATCTGTTGAGCTATTGAAGGGAGAATTGGTCGTTATGCCGCCAGAGGGAGAACCCCATGTTGTTTATCTAATGTCGGCGGCTGATTATTTGCGCGGTCGATTGGGTGGGCAAGCAACGATTCGAGAAGCCCATCCGATTACGCTGGCGGATGATTCAGAGCCAGAGCCGGATATTGCGGTTTTCGTGCCTCCACTGGGACGATATTTAGCCCATCACCCATATGCAGAGGATGTGTTTTGGCTGGTGGAGTTTGCAGATACAACGCTTGCTAAAGATTTAGGAATTAAGAAAGAGATCTATGCGGCAGCGGGGATTCAGGAATACTGGGTGGTTAATCTAAAGGTGCCCCATCTGAGGGTTTTTCGGGATTTGACGCCGAGTGGCTATGGGACGGAGTTGGTTTTGACCGAAGGGGCGATCGCCCCCCTCGCGTTCCCCGATGTGCAGATAGAAGTGAAGCGCATGTTCAGTGTGTAGCTGAAACAAAAAAGGGTTCGCCAATACTGGCGAACCCCATCTGTATGACTAAGCTAAAAACTAGTAGTCGTAGTCACCCATGCCGCCACCGCCGCCTGCGGGTGCGCCATCTTTAGGTTCGGGTTTGTCAACAATGATGCACTCAGTGGTCAGCACCATTGCAGCAATAGAGGCTGCATTTTGAAGTGCAGAACGCGTCACCTTAGCAGGATCTACGATTCCGGCTTCAAACATATCGACGTACTCATCGATCGCCGCATTATAGCCAACGTTGAAATCCTTGGACTTCACGTATTCAGCAATCACAGCACCGTTCTTACCCGCATTCTCAGCAATCCGCTTGAGGGGAGCAGTCAAGGAACGAGCGACGATTTGAGAACCGATTAGCTCTTCACCTGTGAGGTTAGCAGTTGCCCAAGTTTCAAGTTCAGGAGCAAGGTGAGCCAAAGTTGTACCACCACCAGGCACGATGCCTTCTTCAACAGCGGCTTTGGTCGCGTTGATAGCATCTTCGAGGCGTAGTTTGCGGTCTTTCATTTCGGTTTCGGTCGCAGCACCGACCTTAATGACGGCAACGCCGCCTGCAAGCTTCGCCAAACGCTCTTGGAGCTTTTCTCGATCATAAGAAGAATCGGTGTCTTCCATTTGACGACGGATTTGCTCAACCCGTGCCTTGACTTGGGCTTCGTTGCCTTCAGCCACCAAAGTCGTGCTGTCTTTGGTGATGGTGACGCGACGCGCTTTACCCAACTGCTCTAGCGTGGTGGTTTCGAGCTTTAGACCTGCATCTTCGGTGATGAGCTGACCGCCGGTGAGGACGGCGAGGTCTTCGAGCATGGCCTTACGGCGATCGCCAAACCCAGGTGCCTTGACGGCTGCAACGTTGAGGATACCGCGTAGACGGTTGACCACAAGGGTTGCTAATGCCTCTTTCTCGATGTCTTCTGCAATGATGAGCAGCGGACGGCCTGCACGAGCAACTTGCTCCAGCACGGGTACCAAGTCTTGAACCAAACCGATTTTTTTGTCGGTAATGAGGATCAAAGGCTCTTCTTGGACGGCTTCCATCCGCTCGGTGTCGGTGGCGAAGTAGGGGGAGATATAGCCCTTATCAAAGCGCATCCCTTCGGTGACTTCGAGTTCGGTGGTCATGGATTTGCCTTCTTCAAGGGAAATTACGCCCTCTTTGCCGACTTTATCCATTGCGCTGGCAATCATCTGACCCACTTCTTCGTCGTTTCCGGCAGAGATGGAGCCAACTTGGGCGATCGCCTTGGAGTCTTCTACAGGGCGGGAATGCTCGGCAATCTTTTCGACCAAGAACCCAGTGGCGCGTTCGATGCCGCGTTTGAGGGAGATGGCGTTTGCACCTGCTGCCACGTTACGTAGACCTTCTTTGACCATTGCGTGGGCGAGGACGGTTGCCGTGGTGGTGCCGTCGCCTGCTGCGTCGTTGGTTTTAGAAGCGGCCTGACGGATCAGGGCAACGCCTGTGTTTTCGATGTGGTCTTCGAGTTCAATTTCTTTGGCGATGGTGACACCATCGTTCACGATTTGGGGTGCGCCAAATTTCTTTTCAAGGACGACGTTGCGTCCTTTAGGCCCAAGGGTTACGGCAACGGCTTCTGCCAAGATGTCCATGCCTTTTTCGAGGGCACGTCGCGCGTTCTCGTTATATATAATTCGCTTAGCCATACAAACTCAACCTCTGGTGCTCTAGTCAATCGTCTTTACAAGTCAGCGTTTTCGCGCGGTCAATTTTGGGTGGAGATTAGTCCACAATTGCCAAGATGTCTTTTTCGGACAACAGAACGTACTCGTCGCCACCGAGTTTGATGTCGGTTCCGGCGTACTTGGAGTACAAAACTTTATCGCCAATTTTGATTTCCATTTCTTGACGGGTGCCGTCGTCGTTGCGCTTGCCAGGGCCGGCTGCGGCAACTTCACCAATTTGGGGCTTTTCTTTGGCGTTATCGGGAAGCAAGATGCCGCCAGCGGTCTTTTCTTCTGAGGCGCTGACTTTTACAAACACGCGATCGCCCAGGGGCTTTACGGTGGATACGCTGAGGGTTACTGCTGCCATATCTATTGAGTCTCCTAATGACCAAGGTTGCGGAGTTTAGCACTCTCTACTCCTGAGTGCTAATTTACTG
>JANLSD010000010.1:0-6983 GCA_031362245.1 Acaryochloridaceae cyanobacterium OTE_25_metabat_464
GCGGCATCCGCGAATATGTCAGCTATATGAATAGCGATAAAACGCCCCTCAATGAAGAAATTATCTACGTTCAGGGGGAGCGCAATAACATCCAAATCGAGGTCGCCTTTCAGTGGTGTACCGATTCCTACACTGACAACCTCTTGGGGTTTGCCAACAACATTCGTACCGTTGACGGCGGAACGCACCTCGAAGGGCTGAAAGCGGTGCTGACACGCACGATCAACTCAGTGGCTCGTAAGCGCAACAAAATCAAGGAAGGCTCCCCCAACCTAGGCGGTGAGCATATCCGCGAGGGTCTTACCGCTGTCATCTCGGTGAAGGTGCCTGACCCAGAATTTGAAGGCCAAACCAAAACCAAACTGGGCAACCCTGAAGTGCGCGGCGTCGTGGAATCCCTCGTCGGGGAAGTGCTGACAGAATACTTCGAGTTCCAGCCTTCGGTGCTTGATCTCGTTCTAGACAAGGCCATGCAGGCATTTAACGCGGCGGAAGCGGCTCGTCGGGCGCGGGAACTCGTGCGGCGCAAATCGGTGCTTGAGTCTTCCACGCTGCCCGGTAAGCTGGCAGACTGTAGCTCTCGTGATCCGAGCGAATCTGAAATTTATATTGTGGAAGGGGACTCTGCGGGCGGAAGTGCAAAGCAAGGACGCGATCGCCAGTTCCAGGCCATCCTACCCCTGCGCGGCAAAATCCTCAACATCGAAAAAACCGATGATTCCAAAATCTACAAAAACACTGAAATCCAGGCGCTGATTACGGCCTTGGGCCTAGGTATCAAGGGCGAAGAATTTGATTCTAAACAGTTGCGCTACCACCGCATCGTCATCATGACCGATGCTGACGTAGATGGTGCTCACATCCGCACGTTGATTCTGACCTTCTTCTATCGCTATCAGCGGCAGTTGATTCAGGATGGATACATTTATATCGCCTGCCCTCCTTTATACAAAGTGGAGCGGGGTCGCTCTCACCACTATTGCTATAACGAGCAAGAGCTGAACAATCTCACCCAAAATGTTTTTCCAGCCAACGCCAACTACACCATTCAGCGGTTCAAAGGTCTAGGGGAAATGATGCCTCAGCAGCTTTGGGACACCACCATGAACCCTGAAACCCGTACCTTCAAGCGCATCAACATTGAAGATGCCACCGAAGCCGACCGGATCTTTACGATTTTAATGGGCGATCGCGTTGCCCCCCGCCGTGAGTTTATTGAAACCTATGGCTCTCGACTCAATATGGCTGAGTTGGATATTTAACCGTAGCAAGCAACAGCGTTATGCTTTTGTGAGGCTGTTTTCCCAGTCTTTGCTTTGTAATGATTCTGCCTCGTTAGAACGCGTTTTACTGAGGGGGTATTGCGGATTGATCTTAGTCGTAAACCTGACAAATCCTTAGGAGTTCGTCGTTCCTGCTGTATTAGACCCTGCAAGGATCGTCCAGGTGGCGCTGACAGCAGCACCTGGACTTTAAAACAACCGCGCCATTGTCTCTGGCAGGGGTTGTTTTAAAGCTGTAATTTGTGATGTCGCGGTCAGTGCTGATGGCATAAAAGGTCGCCCTATCTTACATCAGAAACACTGGTCAAGGATGTGGGTATAGGGCTGTTTTGTTGAAGTTGAGTAGTGGTTATGGGGAATTGTTGAGAACCGATAATGCGACCTCACCCTCAGTCCATTCACACAAAGTAGCATGGAACTAGGATATCTCGTGCTGGAGAAAACAGTTTAGGTGCAAACAAATAGCCAACCAACAGGAGACATGAATGGGAGAGCTGCTCCATAGATTTGATGCTCCTATGTCCACACTTTCGAGTACAATCCTCATATAGTAAAATCGTAGAGAGGACAGCAGTCATGAATAACCGACTGTTTGGAATATGTACTTTACTCAGTCTTCTACTCATTGCGCCTTCGTCTAAAGCATCAGGTAAAATTGCTGGGTATCAGTATTTTACTTTTTCAAATGGAGATCATGTTTTAGGCAACAACACAATCCATTTTATCCCGTGCTATCCTAAAAATTCTAACTGCAAAGAATTATCTAATACCATTAGCACCGAAGCAAAAAAAGCGATGTCAGATTTAGATCGGGCAAAGCTCACCATTGATCAGCCAGTAGAAGCTTGGACACTCTTTACCCAACTCGAACAACGATTTTTATCGATTTTATCTTCTAAGCCAGGCTATAAAAGTATTCAAACCAATGACAAGGGCATTTATTCATTTAGATGTCCGACGAACCATTGTTTGATTTATTCAAGTGCCTTTGCCAATAACCACTTTAGCTATTGGGTCGTGATTCATCCCAGTTGGAAGCGTTTAGATTTAGGCCCTGGTAAAGAAATGTCAGCCGATAAACCTCTCAAAATATGAGGGATTACCCCATGATCTCGTCTGTTTATAAAAGAGTATTACTGGCCACAATGACACTTGGCAGTATTGTTGCAACGACTGGAGTGGTTTATAGCCAGAGCTGGGTTGTTGCCAAAAAATGTATTCGTTGCGATTTGACCCGTGCCGATCTAGAGTATCGCAACTTACAAAATATCAATTTCCAAGGTTCTAACTTCACTTTTGCAAATTTGCAGGAGGCAAATTTTAGTGGTTCAAACTTAAGCGGTACGAGGCTTGTTGAAGCAAAACTGGCTAGATCTAACCTAAGCAATGCAAATTTAGATGCAGCTAATATTTTGAAGTCAGACCTGCGCGATACAGTTTTTCTGGGAGCAAGCCTAGAGAGCGCAAGGGTATTGCAAACTAATTTGAGAGGTGCAGAGTTCATCGGCGCAAAAATGCGTGGCATTAATTTCACCGATTCAAATCTTAAGCACGCAGACTTCAGGAATTCCGATTTGCTTGCTGCAAACTTTGCAAATACAGACTGCCGGGACGTTAACTTTGGTGGAGCAAACTTGCAAGGGGCAAATTTCAGTGGAGCAAAATTGGATGGAGTCAATTTTAATGGCGCAAACTTAAAGAACATTACCCTTCCTGCTGGGTTTCGTGTTCCCTAATTAGTCACTGGATTATCTAACGGGTTTTGTCCCCATACCGTTGATGCCCTCTTTTTATTGCAACATTCTATGAGCAGATTCCTTGCAAGCTCGCTGAAGGTTGGCGATCGCCTTCAAGTGAGTGTATCTAATTTTTTCTAAAGGATCCCTGGCACTTACGGCCCCTCTCCTGTATGAACATTCCAATATCAGCAATTTAAGAGTGGCGAAAACTTAGGAGTAATAGCCTTTCTGGGTGTGGAATGCTGAAATCGATCACGCATAAAGTGAGATTTGCTAATCATTTTACAGTTTTAAATTGAGTATAAGGATATTTTCTAGAAATAAGAGTAGGTACGTAATTAGAAAGATTAAATTTACTTAATTTAGGCTAGAATTTGAAGTGACATCAAAATCTAAGATATAAAAGGCATCAATGCAATGGCGAAGAAAGCGAAAGCCGAAGTAAAAATTGAAGAAGCCGTAAAAGCAAAGCCTTTGACTGGCAAAGCATTGTTGCAAAAACTCAAAGAAATGCCCAAGCTATCTCGAAGTGAAAAAGCGCGTGAATGTGGTTATGTTGGAGCTGCTAAGGATGGTAAACCTCGCGTTGCCCTTGGTGAATTTATGAACGCCATTCTGGAAGCTAAAGGGATTTCAATTGACTCAGAAAGCGACAAAGATGGACGGGGGCGTGAAGCGACCTTTCGAGTCAGCGTTCATAAGAATGGCAATATTGTGATTGGAGCCGTCTACAGCGAGAAAATGGGCTTACAAGTGGGTGATGAGTTTGAAATCAAGCTCGGGTATAAGCACATTCACCTTAAGCAGATTGTTGAGGATGAGGAGTAAGTAATAGCTTCTTGAGAGAGGCAAGAGCTTCATTGCAGAATAGCTCTTGCCCGTTCATTATTACTTTATGGACTGGCATAGCACTGCCGAAGGTTCAGCAAGCATAGACCGATCGCCCATCCACCCAAATGAGACAATGAAAAGCGCAACGTCTCAGGGCTAGACCATTTGAAACCGCGATCGCACTACTGGCTCCTCATCCCCTATGTTCGTCCCCAATCCGACCTGCTGACGGTGGGGCTACTGTGTGTGGTGGGGTTTGTCCTTACTACGCCCGTCATTGCGGCGCTGATTGGTCAGATAGCAACAGATGTGGGCAAGGGGAATATGGATGCCTTGCTGCGGCTGCCCTTTGTGGCGATCGCCCTGTTCATCATCCGAGGCATGTTTCAGTTTGGACAAGATGCTTTGCTGGCAAAGGTAGCACTGAGGATTGTCCTAGATTTAAGGCGACGGGTTTATGTTCAGCTCCAAAGCCTTAATATTGACTACTTTGAAACCGCCGCGACGGGAGATTTGGTCTATCGACTCACGGAAGATGTTGATCGGGTTGGGGAAGTGGTGTACAAGCTGTTTCATCAGTTTTTGCCCTGCGTGCTGGAACTGATTGCCATTTTGGGCTACATGATTTACCTTAACTGGCAGCTAACCCTCGCCACGCTGCTGATTGCGCCCGTGGTGGCGGTGCTGATCGGCTGGTTTGGCGAACGCCTGCTGCGGTTTTCGCGCCATAGTCAAACCCAAATTTCGGATTTGTCATCGTTGCTGACCGAAGTCTTTGGCGGTATTCGTCTGGTCAAAGCCTTTGCCGCTGAAGACTACGAAATTGAGCGGTTTTTGCAGGCAGCCGAACGCAACCGTCAGGCTAAGTTTGAAACAGAACGGGTTAAAGCCATCCAATACCCCGTGGTGGGCTTTTTGGAAGCGATGGGGATTGTACTGCTGTTTATTTTGGGGGGCTGGCAGATCTCGCGGGGCAACCTAACGGGCGGACAGTTTATTAGCTTTACGGCGGCAGTAGCGCTGATTATTAACCCCATCAATATTGCCACCAACAACTACAACGAATTTAAGCAGGGGGAAGCCTCCGTTGATCGCGTGTTTGAGCTACTGGACTTGCGACCGACGGTGGTGGAACGGGCCAATGCGATCGCCCTTCCCCTCGTCCAAGGCAAGGTAGAGTACCGCAATGTTTCTTTCTCTTATCCTTCTGGACAAACCGTACTGAAGGAAATGACCCTCACGGCTGAACCAGGAGAAGTGATTGCATTGGTGGGTTCATCGGGAGCGGGGAAAACCACGCTGGTTAACTTATTACCGCGTTTTTATGAACCGCAGGTCGGCGAGGTATTTATTGATGGGGTAGATATTCAAACGGTAACACTCAAAAGTTTGCGCCAACAGATTGGGATAGTCCCCCAAGATACGGTGCTATTTTCAGGATCGATCGCCCAGAATATTGCCTTTGGTCAGGCCCATTACGATTTGGCTTCCATTGAGGCGGCGGCGAAGGTTGCCAATGCTCATCAGTTTATTTCGCAGTTTGCAGAGGGCTACCAGACGGTACTCGGAGAGCGAGGGGTGAATCTTTCGGGGGGGCAGCGGCAGAGAGTGGCGATCGCCCGAGCAGTCCTTCTAGATCCGCGTATTTTGATTTTGGATGAGGCCACTTCAGCGTTGGATTCTGAGTCTGAGGCGTTGGTGCAGGAGGCATTAGAGCGGTTAATGAAGGGGCGAACGGTGTTTATTATTGCCCATCGTCTTGCGACGGTGCGCGGCGCAGATCGTATTCTGGTGCTGGAAAAGGGACAGGTTGTAGAGGAAGGGACTCATGAGATGCTGATGGATCAAAATTCGCGCTATGCCCGCTTTTATGCGCAGCAGTTCCCAGCCTGAATTGGTTACGCAGTAGTGCTCCATTTCTAGGAGTGTATTTTCCGCTCTCTGCAAAACGGTTCTCAGCCCAGTACCATAGGAGATGGCAATTAGAGACCAATTGGGAACTCCCAGTGCTAAAAACCCTTAAGGCCGACTTCGATATCATTTTTGAGCGAGATCCCGCTGCGCGCAATGTGCTAGAGGTTCTGTTCTGCTACCCTGGCCTTCAGGCGCTGTGGCTCCATCGTTTGGCCCACTGGCTTCATCGCGTTGGTGTGCCATTCTTCCCGCGTCTGATTTCCAACATTAGCCGTTTCTTAACCGGAGTCGAAATCCACCCAGGCGCACAAATCGGTTCCTCGGTGTTTATTGACCACGGTATGGGCGTCGTGGTGGGTGAAACCGCCATTATTGGAAACTATTGCCTGATCTATCAGGGTGTCACCCTTGGCGGAACGGGCAAAGAATGCGGCAAGCGCCACCCTACCTTGGGCAACAATGTAGTGGTGGGTGCAGGTGCAAAAGTTCTGGGGAATATCGAACTGGGCAACAATGTGCGAATTGGGGCAGGCTCTGTTGTATTACGGGATGTGCCGTCGGACTGCACGGTTGTGGGGATTCCAGGGCGAGTGGTGTATCGAGAAGGTGCAAAGGTTAATCCTTTAGACCATGCTCGACTACCGGATTCTGAAGCCCAGGCGATTCGCTATCTCATGGATCGCATTGAGTCCTTAGAGTTAGAGTTGAAGGCCATTCGGCAAGGGTCGGAAACACTTCATGCCGAAGCTGTTACCGCCCACAATAGCTGTAGGCTGCGCGATCGCGACATTGAGCAATTTTTAGAAGGCTCTGAGACCGCAACAGCGGTTGAGCCTGAACCCTTAAAAAGCCTCTAAAGGGCTTGCCCCACGATAATATTAATCATCTGAACTGAAAGCTGAAGCATGAAAATTTCTCTGAACTGGCTCCGAGAACTGGTCGCGTTTGATGAGTCCCCTGAAGTCTTGGCGGAACGTCTGACCTTGGCAGGCTTTGAGGTCGAAGACATTGAAGATCGACAAACCTGGGCAGATGGGGTTGTCGTGGGGAAGGTGTTGAGCCGAGAAAAACATCCCAATGCGGATAAGCTCAGCGTGTGTTCCGTCGATATTGGTCAGGAAGAGCCTTCTACCATTGTCTGTGGTGCATCCAATGTGGCGGAGGGGCTGTTTGTTCCTGTCGCTACTCTAGGAACCTATCTCCCCAAGGTGGATCT
>JANLSD010000185.1:0-9408 GCA_031362245.1 Acaryochloridaceae cyanobacterium OTE_25_metabat_464
GAGCCTTCTTCCCTCACGCGGTATTGCTCCGTCAGGCTTGCGCCCATTGCGGAAAATTCCCCACTGCTGCCTCCCGTAGGAGTCTGGGCCGTGTCTCAGTCCCAGTGTGGCTGATCATCCTCTCAGACCAGCTACTGATCGATGCCTTGGTCGGCCTTTACCCAACCAACTAGCTAATCAGACGCGAGCACATCCCCTGGCTATAAATATTTCACCTTTCGGCACATCCGGTGTTAGCAGCCGTTTCCAGCTGTTGTCCCGGTCCAAGGGGCAGTTTCTCACGCGTTACTCACCCGTCCGCCACTAAATACCGAAGTATTCCGTTCGACTTGCATGTGTTAAGCATACCGCCAGCGTTCATCCTGAGCCAGGATCAAACTCTCCATGTTAGTTTTGACTTAAAACAAAACATCAGAGACTAGCTCTTTTTTCGTCTAGGTGTTACAATCTCTTGCAACAACCTCAATTTACTTTTGACGAGGTATAAAATTCTTTAAGAATCTTTCAAACTATTGATTTGTCTAGGTTCTGGGCGGTTCGAAAAGCGTTGGCTCTTCGAGCGCTTTACTAATGTATCAAAGGTGGATGAGGGTGTCAACACCTTTGATGAAAAGTTTTTTGGATTGGAATGAGAATAAATATGGGAAAGGCTCCAGATGTATACCTGGAGCCTTTTTAGTGGAATGGGAGATTAGGCTTATTCGGCGGATTTGGCGCGATCGCCCACTCGCATGCTGCTAACTCTACCGGCAACCACCTTGCCGACAGCGGAACCTGCATCCACGTCAACCAGTTGAATTCGACCAATGGACTGAGACACTACTCGCAAAACCTTTCCTGTAGATGGATCCTTTACGGTTTTTGTGACCCGTTCAATTGAGAGAATCATGCCGGGACGAAATCCATCATTGCCCCCTTTGTTCAGTACGATTTGGTTTCCCGTGATATCTGCAATGACTGCATTGACTCTTGGCGCAACAGTAGGGATTGCAGCCACTTGAGGCGCTGCTGCAACAATTTGAGCACTGAGCGCGGTCACAGCTTTCTCAGCAGCATCTTCCAATGCCCCACTCCCGTTTCCAGCGCCAGAAGAACCCACGCTAGCAAGACCAAACAGCCCGCCGCCAAAACCACCGCCAGCGCTAACGCGTTGCTCCGATTGCCCTGTCCCCTCCGCCACGCTCAAAATTTCTCCCGTGGCGGTGCTGATCAGTCTGGCTGAAATCTGAACGGTCGCAATTTGTTTACGAGACCCCATAAAGAGGTCTCCGAACGAGACATCTTTTTTAGAGCCATAACTAAACTTTGTGACGGAGCCAATCAGCACCGCATCTACTCCTAAAACCCGTCCAATTTGAGCCGCTGTGGTCGCTTCAATCCGACCTGATGCCCCAAGATTTTGCTCGTTGAGCACCGTGGCCACTCTGCTGCGCTCGACCAGGATGTAGCTTCCGTCCTTAAAGAGTTGATTGGTCAAGAGGTCGCTGATCCCTTTGGATGCACCACCACCACCCACGCCTGACAAAACACTCATGTCGCTAATGCTGGCGAAGTCAAAATCCAGGACAGCAATCCGACGTTTTTCGCGAGGTTTGATTTGTTCGGTTCCCAGTCCGCCGACACCTTGGGCGGCGACAGGCTGGTAAAACGTTAAGGTCGGGACAAACGCCAACCCGGAGAAGGCCATGACGAGTCCAGCAGTTTTAGAAATTAAGCGGTTCATTATGATTAGGTGGAGAGCAGTATTTTATTCTTGAGGCCAAAGATAAGTCACTTATAACATGTTGCCCTTAGCAGGCTTGCCAAGTCTCATGCCGCCCTAAAAGGCAAGACTATCAAGATGGGAAATAGCCTTAGCGATCGCAGATTTTGTTAATAGACTGCCGACAGTTTCGTCCAGCAATTTTCAGCGCTTCCATCGCCTGATCATAGTCCGGTCGATTATTGTTCATGAGGGCAATATCGGCGGATCTTTGGAGATCTTCTTGGGCGGCAGCTCGGTTGCCTTGGTTGAGTTGAACCACACCGCGATTGTAGTAGGACAAGGAATCGGGGCTGAGCTGAATGGCTTTGGTGTAGTCAGAAAGCGCCCCGTCTGGATTACTCATGGCAGACTGTGAGAGTCCGCGACCGAGATAGGCGGAGGCGAGGTTGCTGTCGAGTTGCACGGCCTGACTGAAATCTGCGATCGCACCACTATAGTCTTGCGTTAGATAACGAACGCTGCCCCGCAATGAATAGGCAGCAGCAAATCTGGGGTTAATCTGGATCGCACGAGTGGAAGACCTGAGGGCACCTGTTAAGTCGTCTTGGAGATACTGGTTCATTGCCGCCAAGAAATAGTCGCTGCTGGCAGGGTTGAACTCACTGGCTGAGGCGATCTGCGTAGGACGACCATTATTGGCAGCAGTAGGCCGACCATTAGTCCGAGGAGCACTTTGCAGCGTGAGATTGCTGCCGCCACTGCCTTCCCTGCCATTGGGGGTAGCCAGAGCAATCTGTCCCTGGGGATCTCTAGAGCCAGAGGCGGCAACAAATGTATTGATGGGAATGCCCAAGTTAAACCCTGTTTTCATAAAAACCCTGGCGTTGAGTTTTTCGAGAGTTTGGGATTGACCGTCTGCCGCACCGTGAATGCCCACCAATCGAGCTTCTTGGTCAAACACAGGACCACCGCTCATACCTGGGAGGGTTTTGTTGGTATAGACCAAGGAATAACCGCCCGTCTGAGGCTTGCTAGACAGAGCGGTCAGTTGACCTTCAGTGAAGTTATAGGTGAGAGCGTTAATGGTGGAGCCTTGACCTGGGAACCCCGTCACATAGACGGTGACACCTTCTTGAAGAGAACTGGAATTGCCTAGGGTCGCGACGCTATAGGTTTCGGGACTATTAAATTTGAGCAGGGCTAAATCTAGTCCAGGCAATTTTTGAATTTGAGGGCTGATGGGATAGTGTTTGCCAGTAACGGTCACAACCTCGTAGGTGCCAGGGGCGTCAATGACGTGGCGGGCGGTCAAGATGGTGTAGGTTGAGCCATCTTGACGGATCAAAACCCCTGAACCTGTATCTGAACCTTGAATTAAAACTGTGGCATTTTTTGCAATCTGACCAATTTCAGCGACGCTTTTGGCAAAGGCGATCGGTTGCCCGATGAATACATAGAGCATCACCCCAGCCACTGTGCTGCCAATTTTGTAAGCTAAATTCATAGGAACCCCATCCACCTCTCTGGCATGTTTAAGTCAACTGTAGCAAAGTGCCTATTAGGTGCCTATTAGGGACACGATGATCGCGACCAAAACTCTGCTTAGAACTGTTGTAACAGTAGTTCACCCCAAAGACCTGTGATTAGGATCACTCAATTTATACGCTAGAGCGACCGTTCGACCAGTAGGTATGGGGGAGCGGGGCTGATACTTTAGCCTGGGCCAGAACGCTCTGATAATACTGTTCTAGCTGCTTTGTGGCGGCTGACCAGCTCCAGCGTTCGGCTTCGGCACGGGCATTGCGGCGCAGGGTTTCTCGCGCTTCCGGTTGGCTGAGAAGATGCTGGGTTGCGGCGATCGCCCCCCGTTCATCCCTCGGATCAAACAAATACCCATTCACCCCATCTTGGACAATATCGGGGATACCACCGGAGGCTGCCGCAACAACGGGACAACCTGCTGCCATTGCTTCGAGCAATACCAATCCTAGGGTTTCAGTCCGAGACGGGAAAACAAAGGCATCGGCACTGGCAAAGGCGTCGCCTAAGGTGATGCCGCCCATATAGCCTGCAAAGTAAGTGGGGGTTCCGGCAAACACCTGCTCTAAGTCTTTACGATGAGGGCCATCGCCAACCAAAGCAAGGCGAGCATTGGGGATGGATTCTAGAACGGGTTTAATTTCATGAATGGCTTTTTCGGGGGAGAGTCGGCCTACGTAGAGCAGCAGGGGGTCTTCAGGATGTCCTTGGGTTAGAAGCTCCCGCATTTTGGGCGTTGCACGGCTGGGCTGAAAGGTTTCAATATCAACACCGCGCTGCCATAGGGCCAGGCGCTGAATGCCGTGGGAGGCCAGTTCTTCCACCATGACCGAAGAGGTACAGAGGTTTAGGTGGGCTTGATTATGCCCTAGCTTAAGGAGTTCCCAGAGTAGACCCTCTAGCATTCCAAGTCCGTAGTACTGAAGATACTGGGGCAGATGAGTATGGTAGGAAGCCACCAGGGGCACGTTGCGCCATTTGCAATAGAAAATGCCCGATAGCCCCAACACCGCAGGGTTAGCGACATGCACTAGGTCTGGCTTAAATTTATCGAGGGCATAGCCAATAGAAGGACGGGGCAAGGCCATTTTTAGCTCTGGATAGAGCGGGAACGGAAACCCAGACACCCCATGCACTTGTGCCCCTTTGTATTCCGCTGGGGCACCTTCGGGGCACACCACCAAAACCTGATGTCCATCACTTTGAAGGTGGGTGATGGTTTGACAGAGTCGGGTGACAATGCCGTCAATTTTGGGTAGAAAGGTCTCGGTAAAAAGGGCAATCCGCATAGGGTCACTCAACTCCTACTCGTGGGGCTTGGGGAGGGTACAAAGACCATGCACGCCAATGGAAAAGATAATACCTCCCAACAATACCCCCACGCCCTCGGCAAAACAATTAAGGCGATGACGCATTTCTGCCGCTTGGGCAATGGATAGCTCCCGAACTCCCTGACCTTGAGCAGCCAAAGCTTGATACTGTCGATGGCTTTGGTCGAGCTGCACCCAGTCTGGAAACAAATAATAGCCGCTGAGACCCATCGCCCCTAGACCAGGCAACACTGAGGTTAGTAACAATGCCATCAGTTTGATGGATCTCATAGCAAGGTTTAACCCTTCCAGAGCACTTTGGGCAGGATCTGACTGTGATCGACGCGGTGCTTGTACTTAACGGCAAAGTTTAGCAGAGAGTCAATCAAAGAGTCTGAGAGAAGATGGGGCTGTAGCCCTAAATCGAGCAGGTTGGTGTTTTTCGCATTAAAGTAATGCTCTTCTTTTTCAATGCGGGGGTTGGCAATGTGGTCAATCTCAACCTTAAGGTTCAAGGCAGACCCTGCTTTTTGAACCATTTTGGCGAGGTCGCCGACGCTGAACATTTCGGTGAATTGGTTGAAGACGCGGAATTCGCCCCTCGCGGCAGGAGTGGCGATCGCCAACTCCACGCAGCGCACCGTATCTCGAATATCCAAGAAGCTGCGGGTCTGACCACCGGAACCATAGACGGTTAAAGGATGCTCGATCGCCGCCTGAATACAGAAGCGGTTCAGCGCTGTCCCAAACACACCGTCATAATCGAGGCGGTTAATTAACAGCTCATCCATCCCTGTTTCTTCGGTGAGGACACCGTAGACAACGCCTTGGTTGAGGTCAGTGGCTCTAAGTCCCCAGGTTTTGCAGGCGAAGGTAATGTTGTGGCTGTCATGCACCTTACTGAGGTGATAGAAGGAGCCAGGTTGTTTGGGGTAAGGAAGGGTGTCTTTACGCCCATTGTGTTCAATGGTGATGTAGCCTTCTTCGATATCAATATTAGGCGTGCCGTACTCGCCCATCGTACCCAGCTTGACCAAGTGGCAGTCAGGGAAATCTTCATGGAGGCTGTAGAGCAGGTTGAGGGTGCCCACCACGTTGTTGGTTTGGGTGAGGACGGCGTGCTCGCGGTCAATCATGGAGAAGGGGGCCGAGCGCTGTTCACCAAAGTGTACGACAGACTGCGGCTCAAATTTGTGCATCACGCCGCTCAAAAAGGCGTAATCGGTGATGTCTCCGACAAATAGGTCAATAACTTTCCCCGTCAGGTCTTTCCAGCGCTGAATCCGCTGCTGAATGGGGGCGATAGGCGTGAGGGTGTCAATGCAGAGTGTGTTATCCCAATGCCGCCGCACCAAGCTATCTAAAATACCAACGTCATAGCCTCGGTTCGACAAATATAGTGCCGTTGCCCAACCGCAGTAGCCATCACCGCCAATTACGAGGACTTTCATGTATGCCACTTTCTGTTAGGTGTTTTCTATAGGCATAACAGCCTTCTAATCAAAGTACCAGGATTGGGGCCAGTTGGCATCTTAGGTTAAAGATCGATTATCCAATCAAGACTTCATCGGCAAAACTGGTGCGCCGACTGAATTGAAACGGCCCAGCTATGGAACCCCAAACCCGCTCATCTGTCACTGGATCTCGACCTCGATCTAAACTGAGTAGCTGGTCTGCACTAATTTCAAATTCATTATCTAAATAGGTATCTTGGCCTTTCCAGTTCACCTTGCAGCCCTTGCCCTGGATTCGTCCGATGAAGCTATGACCTGTCCATTGAACGTCCATGCTGCATCCTGGCATTTCAACGATATCCTCTGGTTTGATTTCGGACAGGCGTTCTGGAGCGCGGGAAATGCCAAAGAAGCGATCGCCATCCTTCAAAGAATGGTTATGAAGCAGCACCTTATCTTCTAGGGGCAAAAACTCAAGCACCCGTAATCGATAGGGTTGATTGAGCGCAAAATCATAGGCTTGCTCTAAAAATAAGCAGGCTCCTGGTAAAAAGCCTTGAGGCAGGGGACGCATGCAAACCCGAATATGGGCAAAAAAAGGTGGGTTATCGATTGCCTGGGCTTGGTTACTAAAATCGCCCGCCATCCAGCGAACTAGGGTACTGATATCGGTTTTGTGGGTCATACCGTCATGAAACGCTTCGCGTTTAGGGGGTTTCAGGTGTTTATTGTAGTCGTGATTGTGCTCCTTTAAGGCTAGTCAACTCAGGGGGCAAGGATCAGGGCCAAAGTTATCCCTTAATTAAGACACCATTGTTTGATGGGTGCCAAATCTGGGAAGAGTAGAGGGGGAGGGGGGTAGATGCTGAATAGATCGCCACTCCAATCCGTGAAGGAAGGGGGGCAATGACAACTTTTCTGCAACCTAAGCCATAGAAAGACTATCCTACCTATAATCGATAAAGAGCCTTGCCGAGCATGAGCCTATGCGAACTATGAATCACATGTCACGTCCATTCCGCGCCCTTGGGTTCTTTGCCTTGGGTGGATTGATTACGACCAGCACCATAT
Organism: Acaryochloridaceae cyanobacterium OTE_25_metabat_464; assembly: GCA_031362245.1. Lineage (GTDB taxonomy): Bacteria > Cyanobacteriota > Cyanobacteriia > Thermosynechococcales > Thermosynechococcaceae > JAAURS01. The sequence continues at coordinate 7,080 of JANLSD010000185.1, forward strand.
TTTTAACCCCTCATTCTGGATGCAGCACCCCCAAGCTTGGGCTACAGGATAGCCCTAAGGCGTTGGTGGATGAAGTCTGGCAAATTGTTAATAACACCTATGTTGATGGCACGTTCAACCACAAGGATTGGCAAGCCACACGGCGTGAACTCCTGACCAAAAACTACGGCTCTAAGGCACAGGCCTATGATGCAATCCGTGCGGCCCTTAAAAAACTGGATGATCCCTATACTCGCTTTTTAGACCCTCAGAAATTTGCAGAGTTGCGTCAGCAAACCTCTGGTGAGCTATCTGGTATTGGCGCAAAGCTCGCATTGGATAAAAAGACCAAAGCGCTGACGGTGATTGAGGCAATGGCCGATTCTCCAGCGTTCAAAGCTGGCCTTCAATCAGGAGATCAGATTCTTGCAGTAGATGGCAAGTCTGTTCAGGGACTGGCGGTGGATAAAGCCGTTAGCCTCATTCGCGGCAAATCCGGTACCCTCGTCAAACTAAAGATTTCCCGTAGCGGCAAGCAGGTCTTTGACGTAGCGCTTACACGCCAGTTGATTCAGGTATCCATCGTAACTTCTGCGGTTAAGCAAGAAGGCAATAAGCGGATTGGGTATATCCACCTTTCAGAGTTTGATGATCATGCCGATGAGCAGATCAAAAAAGCCATTCAATCTCTTGAAAAGCAAAAGGTACAAGGATTTATCTTAGATTTAAGAGACAATCCAGGTGGTTTGTTATCGATGGCGATTAACATATCGCGTCTTTGGATCAATGACGGAGCCATTGTCAAAACCGTACTGCGCAATGGAAATAGCACAACGGACGAAGCGGATCATACGGCTGTCACTGACCTGCCGCTTACTCTTTTAGTGGATGGGGGTTCTGCCAGCGCCAGTGAGATTTTGACGGGGGCGCTCAAAGATCATCAGAGGGCAACGATTGTGGGTACAAAGACCTTTGGCAAGGGCATTGTGCAACAAGTTAATCCGTTGTCTGATGGTTCTGGTCTGAATGTGACCATTGCCCACTATTTCACCCCCAACGGCACTGATATTCACCACAAGGGCATTTTGCCGGATGTGGTGGTACCGCTGACTCAGGCGCAAGGCAAAGCGTTGGCGGAAAATCCTAAGTTACTGGCGTCGCCGTCAGACCCTCAGTATGTGAAAGCGGTGCAGAATGTTTCTAAGCTGATTCAGGCCAATGGCACAACTGCAACCACTCCAACGGTTTCCAGTGGAACAACGGCACCCGCCGCAGGGTCTATACCCTAGATGAGATAAGGGATTGATCATGCTGAAGCAGCAGTTAAAGCAGGCGGCGCTCTTAATCAGCTTGGTAGGATGCGTTTTCCCTTTTTGGGCTTTGGGCGCTGAACCAATTACGCCAAGCGGCACGGTTCAGCCGCTTTCGGTTCTAAGGGTACGATGCGTCAAAATACCCCAACGCATCTCATTGCCAGCCAATGGCTATGCTGCTTCAGTGAATTATCCACTGCCGCTCAGTTGCTCTGAGGCCAACTTTTTGATCTCGGCAAAAACAGGTCAGCGCATGGTGCTTGTGTTAACAAGTCCTGGTGCAGCTCGGGCTGAGATCAAGGCTCCTGATGGAATGAGTGATGGTTCTCCGGGGGGAAATGGCGGGGTGATCTTTAACAAAATGCTGACGAGTACCGGAGACTATCAGATCCGCATTTCTAAAAGCACAATGGCTGAACCGTGGGCAGGACAGATTATCTTGACGGCAGTGATTCAGCCCAATATTTGACTCAGTTTTATTGATGGTGACGGGTCTAATTTGCCGTCTGGGTGCGATCGCTTGGTGCAAAGCGCCACATCAACCGACGCATCATCCCTCACTAAATGGGCAAGCAGCAATCATGAAATTGCATGCAGATACTATCATTGCTCCGGCGAAGCTAACGCACTATCTGCTGATTTTCCGACCTGTTGATTACGCCACCAGACAAGCTAAGTTTATTAGCCTGTACCCCAATAAGGAGGATGACTGTGGCTTTTGAATACTTTAGTCGGGTGGCTTTAAAGGAGTTTGTGCCAAGGCACAAACTCAAAAAAGGGGATGTCGCTACGGTTGTGGAGCATCATCCTGTAATGGGGGGAGAGGATGGCTATAGTTTGGAGGTTTTTAATGCGTTGGGCGAAACGATCGCCGTTATTGTGTTGGCGGAGTCTCAAATTGAATCTTTGTTCAAAAATGAGGTGCTGCACATCAGGGTTTTAGATGAGGCAGAAAGTGCGATCGCAGGTTCTATCGCTAGCATTGACTGAGCTTGAGCTTTTGAATAAGGCTTTCCTGGATTTCTCGGCATCATCGG
>JANLSD010000213.1:0-1908 GCA_031362245.1 Acaryochloridaceae cyanobacterium OTE_25_metabat_464
GCGCTATTCAGGGATGTCGTTTCATGCGCAGAAGCTACAGGATAGAATTCATGGGTGGGTGAATAAGAATGGAGTGCCTCCGGTTGGGTCGAAGGCGTGGGAGGCGAAGTTAGAGATTCAGAAGCTGCCCCATGTGATTGACAATCGGATGGCGAAGTTGGCGAAGGGGAATTTAACGCCTCAGCAGCGTCAGAAGTTGGAGAAGGAGGTGACGCATCTAGAGCATCAGCTAGATGGGTATAAGAAGGACTTCAAGGCGATGGATAAAGACCCTGGTAAAGGGTTCGTCGCGGCACAATCAATGACAAGAGAGCAATTAAAAGCAGAATCAGGTGTTGCTCGCGCAAAGCATGATTCTCTCTTACGTGGGGCACTGGGAAGACAAGGGCTTAAGAAGGGTGATCCTTATCCTCACGGACTCAAAGAAAAGTGGACGGTAAAACAACATGGACATACCTATGAAGTTAGGGTTCACCCAGCTGATCCGAAGTATGGAAAAGATGGGGGTATATATAGAGTTGCGAGAAGGAAAGACGGAGTGGATGCCAACGGACAGGGATATGGCTGGGAGTATTCAGATTCAAATGGTAATTGGCACCATACCTCAAAGCTAAAGCCTGGAAAAGGAACATCTGTTAATCCTAGTTTTGATTCACAAGCAGCGGAAGATACTCATATTTCCATGCCTAGTGGTGTTATTCAATAATTAAAATCCTCAGAAAGAGACTTGAAAATGTTTGAAAATAAAATTGAAGAAATTAATTCTTATTTAAAGAAAGAAATGTGGTATGATTTTGAAATTTTAGAATACAAAAAAAACTGTTTAACTATCATTGGGAGCACTGATTTTACCTATTCTCACAGTATTGAAATCAAATTTGAAGATGTCTTCCTATCTCATTTTAATACTGAATGGAAGTCAGATACCACTAAAAATGTCATTGAAGTAGTATCTGGAGATGAGGCTAGGATAATTAATGTCAAGAACCGAGTTGAGCAAGGATATATACTGTTCAAATTTATACCTGAGGATATGGAGAAAAACTGCTTTTTCTATATTGCAGCTAAAAATATTACTTATAATATCGATACCGTTTTCTATTCTTATAAAGAATCATTGAATGAGAATGAAAGAATTGCCAATTGGGTTAAGTAACGTTAATTTAAATTTCAATCGGCGATGCAACAAACGAGCTTCACCATCTCATGGCATCAACTGGGGCGAAACCTCAGGATATTGCGCAAGCAATGCAACAGATTGCAAGAAACGGTAAAGTTCCAAGGGTTTTCGCTCAAGATCCAAAAACAAAAAAACAATTACTCGCTCTTTCACGTTTAGTTTTTGATGTTGAACCAGGACGAGGACTGGCTGCTTCCGTCACGTTACCCATGAATTTAAATCTTCTAAAAGGTGGACATATTAATTCAGAACAAGCATTTGTGAGTTTAAGTCAGATGGCTCCTCAAGGGGCAGTAAAAGTGGCTCACGAATCTGATATGAGACTTGGATTCGAAAGACAAGGTAAGTACGCAACACCAGTCTATGGCAGCAAAGTGGATTCCATGTTGTCAACCGAGCGTGAAGGATTGTCACATTGGCTGCTTTCTAGATCTCAAGGGTCTAATCCAATTTTTAGTAATGAGAAAGAGTTAAGAGCACTACTGAAAGGCGGTGATTTAAAGAATCATCTTGTTCAAGAAGTAAGACAGTTCTATGGTCAAAAGGATTAAATACATGAAAGAAACGGTTCTAGTTTTTGAAGATCCCGTTCAGGATTCAGACTTCAGACCCTGGTTGACTGACAAAACTTTCGCTTGGCGGTTGAAACCGCAGCTACAAGAACGAAATCCGCCTGCGCGGATTGTTGGAACCCCTGATATATTTAGTCTGCGTAGGCAGACTTTGTT
>JANLSD010000215.1:0-11033 GCA_031362245.1 Acaryochloridaceae cyanobacterium OTE_25_metabat_464
CAAAAGGATCTAATTGAGAGGAAGACGAACCAAAGTCAGAGCGATTCCCTGACGAAGAGGAGCCAAACCCAGAAGTGGAACGCGAGGATCGCGAGCGGCCCAAAGAGCCTGACGATGACTTGCGGCTGGCAATAATGGCGATCGGTTCTGGCAATGATGCTTGCCGACAGCCCGAACCACTCAAGGGCGTTAGCCCTATCGCCACAATGCTGGCTAAGTAGATACAGCCCGTCATAGCCCCTACAGACAGCCCAAATAGCCCCACCAGGATCCGCGTACTTTTGCGGGCCTGATCTTGCTGCTCAAAAAAATTCATGGTTTAAGGTGATTGCTTGCAAAGCAGTTATCGCGTTATGAGGGCGCAAGGCTTTGCGCCCCTGCGAAATGCTGGGTCGTGATGGATAGTGGAAATGATTTAACTAAACGATACGCGGGGGGCGGCCTTCACTTCTGGAGCCACTTCTGCCAACAGTTCCGCAGGCCCAAATCTGAACTGATTGGCAATCAGGTTGCCTGGAAAGGATTCACGAGCAATGTTGTAAAACGTGACTGCGTCATTAAAGGCTTGCCGTGCAAACGCCACCTTATTTTCGGTGGAGGACAGTTCTTCCATGATGGTAGCCATGCTGCGATCCGCCTTGAGATCGGGATACGCCTCCGATACCACCATCAATCGACTCAGCGCACCTGTCAGTCCTGCTTCAGCAGCGCCTAACGCCTGCATCGCCTGAGGATCTCCAGGATCTTGAGCTGCACGTCCACTGGCTGCGTGAGCCGTGTTGCGAGCGGCAATCACAGCTTCAAGGGTTTCGCGCTCATGCTTCATGTATCCCTTTGCCGTCTCGACTAAGTTGGGAATGAGGTCGTAGCGACGCTGAAGCTGGACGTCAATTTGAGCGTAGGCATTTTTATAGCGATTGCGGAGCGTGACGAGGCGGTTGTAGAGGTTTTGGCCCCAAAGGAAGACAATTGCAACCAATACAACCAGAAATATCAAAAAGCCTAAAAAGCTCATAAGCCTCCCTTGTTGGCTGAACAGCACAAATATCCACTCTTCATAGAGTACCCCTCCATAAACACTGAACTTGCAATACCCTCCCCAGACGACACTCCTCCGCGCTTAGAAAAGTAACGTCACTGCAAGGGTGTCCTGATATTGAGTTATCTAAAGTTCGGCCTAAATCGGCCATCTAAAATCTAGCGTCTCATTCAAAACAACCATTTTATGAAACGCTCTACCCAAAGGCACTTCATGTCTCTAGCTATAGATTTTTCCCCTGCCCCAGAGCCAAGAAGACCCATTTTTAAGGCATTTTAAACACCTCTTGAAATTACATTTTTAATTTTTTTTTGCTTCAAATATAAGTAAATGTAATCTTACAAAAACGTTTTGAACCTGCTGTCCATCCTGTGATCCCCACCTAATAAGGTGATTTACAGTTTTGAGTTACAACAATTCTTCACCTGTCCCCATAGACATATCAATTAGTGTTTAGCCAGAATTGTCAGGGCCTCCTGACTAAGTATTTATACTCCCCATGATAAATCTAAGGCACTAGTAAACCTTTGAACCCTTAGCCTTGGGGGATCTTGCTGTTTTAAATGCATGAATCATCAGGATTGACAAGAGGAAAAATATATAATTTGACGTATTTTTGGACGTACTGATACGTTAGGCAGGTCAAGACTGATGACGTTACGAAAAAAGAATCATGCTCAAGAAATCACTCTCACTGTTTGCGATCGCCGTTTCTGCTGCTGTTCCCTTCATCCCTGCTGCCGCTCAAGCACAGCAAGCGACCTACTACAGTAGCGCCTATGAAGGTTCTCCAACTGCTTCTGGCGAACTCTATAGTGGGTCTGGTTACACCGCTGCCCATCCTTCCTATCGTTTAGGAACCGTGGTGCAAGTTACCAATTTGAACAATGGTCGTTCCGTGACCGTTCGTATCAATGACCGTTGTAATTGTGATATTGACCTCAGCAGAGCTGCTGCGTCACAAATCGGTCTACTCAGCTCTGGCGTTGCTCCCGTTCAAGTTACGCCTCTACGCTAGTCCGCTAGTCCGCAAAAAAACAACCTCTAATCTAGTCGCTACAGACACTAGATTAGAGGTTGTCTTTTATCAGGTTTTTTAATGAGTCTAAGCCATCACCATGCCACCATCTACATTGAAGGTTTGGCCTGTGATGTAGGCGGCTGCGGGGTCAGCAGATAAAAATCTGACCATTCCGGCAATCTCTTCGGGCTTGCCATAGCGCCCGAGCGGAATAAGCTTTAGAATTCCATCGGCTTGGAGACCGTCCGTCATGTCGGTCTCAATAAACCCTGGCGCAACGGCGTTGACGGTAATCCCGCGAGAACACAGTTCCTTGGCAACGGTTTTGGTAAACCCAATCACCCCTGCTTTAGCTGCGCTGTAGTTGGCCTGACCGGGATTGCCCATTTGGCCCGCCACGGACGCAATATTAATAATCCGCCCTGAGCGCTGCTTCAGCATAATTTTGCTGATGACTTTGGTACATAAAAATACCCCAGTGAGGTTGAGGTCAATCACCGCCTGCCATTCTTCTAACCCCATCCGCAGCAGCAGCGTATCGCGGGTAATGCCTGCGTTGTTGACCAATACATCCACGCGGCCCCATTTTGCCATCACAGCCGCAATAAAGGCATCCACCTGGTCAGGTTTAGAGACATCGGCTTGAAGGGCGATCGCCTGCCCCCCCATCCCCTCAATCTCTGCCACAACCGCTTCTGCTGCGGTGCTAGAGCTGGCGTAGTTGACCGCAACCGATGCACCTTCTGATGCTAAGGCCAGGGCGATCGCCTTACCAATGCCGCGAGAGGCTCCGGTCACAACAGCAACCTTGTCCTGCAATGCTTTCATAGACACTACCTCTCGTCAGATCAAACAAAACTGCTCAACTATCTTAGGGTAAGAAGACGCGCTTAACCCGCCAGAAAGTTCAGTATGAGCAATGTTCGATTATTCTGAAAATTGGGAAGAATTTCAAGATAGAGATTATATCTCTTATGAGAGATATTAATACTAAATTGTTGCGATTTTGTTGAAAATGTTACAGACTAACCCTATTGGCTAAGCAACAATACTCTCGTCCGTAAAACCCTTCACCATTTTTGGGGGAATTTATGCAACCATACTGTCGTCATAGAGCTGAAAAAGCCCTTGAGTCTCATTGGCAACGCGATGATATTACGCTGAAAGAGAGTACAACGCTGGTAACGGCTTTGATGAACCCTATGGCGTCTTGCAGTCATCTTTTTCTAATGGAAAATATTGGCATGCATATGGCTCAAGCGGGCAAAGTTTATGAAGCCCATGCGCCCTACAGTTGCCACTGTGATGAGGCCAAGGGGATAAATTCCAGTCCGATGGCGGCCTAGAGGTTCTGCCGGTGACGCCATAGCCTTGCCGTGATGGGTTAAGATCAAGACCGCTCTGACCTTCTTAGCCCATCTCCTATGTCAACGCTTAGCGATCTAGAACTTCAATTAACGACTTTACAAGCTGAAGCGCAAAAGGCGATCGCCGCTGTAACCACTCTGGATGCCCTTGAGCAGTTACGGGTGGGCTATCTGGGCAAGAAAGGTGAGCTATCCCAAATTTTGAAGGGGATGGGCAAGCTGGATGCAGGCGATCGTCCCAGAATTGGTGCCGTCGCCAATGATGTCAAAGAGCTGGTGCAGTCTGCCCTAGAGCAAAAAAAGGATGAGCTTCAATCGGCTCAAATTCAGGCTCAGCTAGAATCTGAAACTTTAGATGTCACGATGCCTGGGATTTATATCCCCCAAGGGCACATCCATCCCCTCAACGCCATGATGGATCGGGCGTTAGATATTTTTGTGGGATTAGGCTATACCGTCGCCGATGGCCCTGAGATGGAGACGGACTACTACAACTTTGAGGCGCTCAATACGCCGCCAGACCATCCTGCCCGCGATATGCAGGATACGTTTTACCTTCCAGACGGCAATCTGTTGCGGACTCATACGTCTTCGGTGCAGATCCGCTACATGGAAGAGAATGACCCACCCATCCGCATCATCGCGCCAGGGCGCTGCTACCGTCGCGATACGGAAGATGCGACCCATGCGGCGGTGTTCCATCAGATTGAGATTCTTGCGATTGATGAGGGGCTGACGTTTACGGATCTCAAAGGCACGATCAAAATCTTTTTAGAGGAAATGTTTGGGTCTGTCCCGATTCGGTTCCGCGCCAGCTATTTCCCGTTTACTGAGCCGTCTGCTGAGGTGGATGTGCAGTGGAATGGTCGATGGCTGGAGGTGTTGGGTTGCGGGATGGTAGATCCTAATGTGCTCAAAACCGCTGGTTACGATCCTGAGGTTTATACAGGGTTTGCGGCTGGGTTTGGGGTGGAGCGGTTTGCGATGGTGCTTCACCAGATCGATGATATTCGGCGGCTTTATACGAGTGACCTGAGATTTTTGAAGCAGTTTTAGGGGTGTGGAGAGGCATGCGCGTAGCTCTCATGTCAAGTCTTCCGATGAGGTGAGAGCTGATAAAGGAAAGATTAATTTACTGGCAGATGCAGCAAGCTTTAGAGCGATCGCTTTTTGGTCTTCTTTTGCTATAGGCCAGCCTTCAACATCCGCATGATTGGGATTATTAATTAAGGGTTTTTCAACCACTCGCAGCGACTCAACCTTAAATTTGCCAGCTTTAATATCGGTTCGACCATAGAGTTGCCGACCCATCGCGCTCGATACATCATTCCCAATGGCCCAAATTTCTGACTCATTAGCCTTTAAGTGGCGAGTAACAGAGAGCGCTTCATAAGGATGGGGGATAAATAGATTTGGTTTTACTTGGTTATCACTGGAGCGATATTGTCCACTTTGAGTGACGTATCGAGCCAAAAGTTCGCCGTCATTAACGGGAGGGATATTCTCTGGATCAAGCATAAATTCTCTATTTCTTGGCCAGAGCAACCTCTTGAATCAAGCTAAATAGCCGTTTAGGAATTTCTCCAAAAAATGGCTCTGATCCTCTTGGATCACTATTTCCCAAAAGAGCTGCATAGTAGAGGACAGCTTCTGGACTAATACTTACTGAAATTGTCCAATGTGGATCGCGATACCAGTCTAGTGTTAAGTGGCCATCAGGCTCTGCTCCTACGGAGGGCAATGGAAAACCAAGTGGCAGCGCCTGAATAAACGCATAGGCATGATTAAGCGTTTCAGGTTTGACTGGAAAAGCATGATAGCCGTCCCAATTAGAGTTTTTACACTCTTCCCAAGTTAGAATCAGCTCCTCAATAGCAGGTTGTTTGGTAAAGGCTGCGGTTTGTGCGAAGTAGCGCTGATTGTTTTGACTGATTTTGTCAATGTATGCTGCGGTGGGGCTATTGCCTCTGCACAAAGTCGCGCTAGTCATGGCTTCAGCCTCTGAATCGTTGTAGAGCAGGGTCGGTAATGCAACTGAAGAAGACCTTATTCTTAAGCCAACGCATTTCAATGAGCCGCTGAGTAAGGGTGTCTTGATCCAATTGAAGCATTTCTGTTGTTAAAACGTCGATATCAACAATGACTGCACGCCCTCCTGCTGGGTCTGCTCCACTGGGCTGAATCGTTCGTACCCAGTTGATGCGGTAAGGGTAGTCAGGGATTTGATATGAATCTTGATGGAAAAATGACTCTGACAAAAGGTTTAAACCTGGCAGACGGGAAGGTATATCCGTTAAGTAAAAGGTTGGTTGTTCTCCATTCTCTAGGGGGATACGATTGATATAGCGAATGCCTAACTGTTGAATGAAATTTGGTTCAGCCAGTTCTAAGAAAAGATTCCAAAAACGTAGCGCTTCTGCGATGAAACTCTTCCATGTTTCATAGGGTTCAAGTCGGCTGAAAGTAACTCCAGTTGGGGTGAACTGTACAACATGGCGGTTTTGGCTATCCTGAAGTCTGAAGCCGTTCCATTGGGTGTGATGTAGGATTTCCGAGGTGCCATCAGGAGATCCAATAGCATTAATCTCAAAGTTCTGTTGAGGGTTACAAATAGGATAGTCTGGGAGCCGCTGCGTCAGGGCATCTCTCAAGTCTGTGGGTTCTAAGATTTTGCTGGCATGAGCTTGCCAATGAATGACCGCCTCAATACTAGGGGCAGATTTCAGTGGGGAGAACTCCTCGTTCAGGTCGATGCTGAATTTGGGTAATGGACTCATGAGGTTTGCTTAATGGGCTGAGCATGAATTATATACATTTTCCTCAACACCGGATAAAAGTTTGAGCTGTGGAGACGGATTTTTGCCAGTGTTGATTAGTGGGATGTGAGGCACTAACCTTGGTTACTTTGACTGTATCAAATACCCACAGCGATGTTCGCCATTCACAATCCAGTGGGTGCGCTCAACTTTGCAGTTTTGGAGCATCACGGCAGACATTTCTAGCTAATGACCACAGACACTCGGAACAGATTCCGCAACGTGGGAAATGGCGCAATTGTATTCAGTCAAAATAAATTGGGTGGCGGAGATTGGCTGTGTATCCTTTGGGATGGGGCAAAATCGACTGGATCCCTTCAGTGCCAGCCATTTATGCGGGGCTAGTCTGCGCCCGTCGCTGGAGCAGATTCAGAATAGAGGCTTTTTCTAAGAGACCGACCAACACCCCATTCTCACCAATGACCGTTAGGGTCGAGATCTTAGTCTCTTCAAGCAATCTCACCACCTCCAACAGAGGCTGTTCAGAGTCAATGATATTGGATGCTTCAACGGGTTTGGCGAGTTCACCCACCAGAGTGCTGGCCCAACGTTCTGTGGGAATGCTTTGCAGCACATCCACGGCGATCGCCCCTAATAATTTCCCCTCTGCATCTACCACCAAAAAACTCCGCCAGTTGTTGTCGCGGCTGAGGATGAGCTTATCTGCAAACGCTCTCAGCGTGAGGCTATTGACGACAATTGGGCCATTGGGTGTGACTGCATCCGCAGCGGTTAGCCCGACAAACTGCTCTTGAACTCTCGCGTACTGGGCAGATCGCCCTGCGTTTTGGAGCAAGAAGGAGCCAATGAGGACGTTCCAGATATTGGCCAAGCTTCCAGTAATCAGGAAAGGTATTACACCAGAAGCGATCGCCACCCAGCCAAAGACTTGACCCACCCGGCTGGCAAACTTAACGCCCTTGTAGGGATTGCCCGTAATTTTCCAGACTGCTGCTTTGAGGATATTCCCGCCATCTAAGGGCAACCCTGGAATGAGGTTAAAGACGCCTAAACTTAGGTTTATATAGGCGATAAGCCCCAAAATAGTACCACTAGGACCCTCTAGCTGAAGACTCCCGCCCACAAGTGTTGCAATGCCGAAGATCAAAAAGCTGACCAGCGGCCCTGCGATCGCCACCCAAAAAGCATCTCCAGGTGTCTCAGATTCTTTTTCAAGACTGGCAAGACCACCAAACAGAAATAGCGTAATGGAATTGACCGCAATCCCTTGACGCAGCGCCACAAAGCTATGGCCTAACTCATGGGCTACAACGGAAGAAAACAGTAGCAAAGCGGTCACTAACCCCAGGAGAATGGGGACTACTCCCGTCAAGTCCGTAAATTTTGCTGCTAACCAATTCCCGTACTGTAGCGTAATCCATCCGAGGACTAGGAACCAGGAAGGATTGACGTAAAAGGGAATACCAAAGAGGTTTCCGACGCGAATGTTGCCGTTCATAGCAGCGACCTTTAATGGGCTTTAATTAAAAACTTTTTGCTTCCGTTATCGATAATTGTAACGAAGTGTTAATGACTCGCTCATCTGTTGAAGGGTACGGATACCGCCCAAAACATTACGGTTTGCGCTCTTTTCTAATGCTAGCAAACCTTTAAATAGACTCAGTAGATCGCAAACTTCTTACACTCGATCCCCCCTAGCCCCCCTTAAAAAGGGGGGAATTGGTCTTAGTCCCCCTTTTTAAGGGGGATTTAGGGGGATCGAGTGTAACGATTTCTTAGGAAGGTCATTATTTGTGATCTACATAGACTCCCACAATCGAGGACGAGGGGTCTCTTGAAGGCGATCGTGGGTGTCAAGCAAGAGCGCGGGAATATCTAGGTTGGAGGGGCATCGGGGGAGACAATCGCCGCATTCGGTGCATTTATCAGCTTTGCGTCCAGGGAACCAGTGGCCCGCGTTTTCAAACATGCGATAGCGGTAGCGTCCAAAGTCTTTCATGTCATAGGCCACCGCCAGATTTCTCAGCCGCAACACTTCAGGGATATTGATGTTCTCAGGGCAGGGTAAACAGGCGTTGCACTGGTTGCACTGATCGGCCTGGAGGGTTTGGGCGGCATGGGCTTTGAGTTTTGCGAAAATCTCCTGTTCAGTAGAGTCGGGGGGATGGGTTTGGTCGGCAATCGCCAACGGCCAATCCAGCTCCTCTGGTATCGCAGCCCCCAGGCTCAGCGTTGTCACGGCGGGCTGACTCAGCAAAAACCGAGCATTGAAATGCAGGGGATCAAGCGGTGCACAGAGATCTTTGAGGGTTTGGGGCGGGGTGTAGAGCATTCCGCCTTTATCTGCTGGGGAAATGATAAAAACGCCCATGTCTTTTTGACGGGCTAGTGCTACGGCTGGCGCATTGCGCTGAAAAAAATAGCTGTAGTGCAGGTTTACAAATTCAAATAGGTTGCTCTCAATGGCAGCTAGAATAATTTCTAGGGGCGCATGGGTAGAGAACCCGACATGCTTAATTTTGCCAGTGGAAACCGCCGCCTGAACCGCAACCATACAGCCCGTAGGATCTAGAACCCATTCCAAATGTTCTGCTGCGTTAATGCCGTGGAGGGCGAGACAGTCTATGTGGTCGAGCTGAAGGCGGGAGAGCGATCGCTCAATCGCTTCTGCCATGCTGGCGGCATCGGGCTTTGGCGAAATTTTAGTCGTAATGACCAAATCTTCCCGTGCTATGCCAATGCCTTGCTGGAGCGCATTGCCCAGATACACTTCGCTTTGACCGTAGCCTTGGGCGGTTTCAACATGATTGATGCCCAAAGCGATCGCCCGTTCTAAGGTGGCCTGAGCGTTCGCCACCGAGGCCAAATAGCGCATTGTCCCTAGGGTAAAAACCGACAGGGACAGGTTTGTTTTGCCAAAGCGGCGATACTCCATTCTGATAAACGAGATTAGGCCAAGCTAGAGGTTTCGCCGCCGCCACCAGAACTATGGACAAAATCTTCAGGCCGGATATTGTCTAGAAACTGTCGGAAGGCAGCCCGTTCTTCTTCGTCTGCTTCTTGATCCACCGGAATGGAGGCATCTGCGACCACTTCTTCCATCACCCAAATGGGGGCGTTTAGGCGCAGGGCTAGGGCGATCGCATCACTGGGCCTAGCATCTACGCGCTGGGTGGTTTCTCCCTGCTTGAGCGTCAGCACCGCAAAAAAAGTATTGTCTTCTAGGGAATGGATAATCACACGGTCAAGGGAGACCCCTAAGCTTGTTAGGCAATTCCCCAGGAGGTCATGGGTCATGGGCCTAGGGCATGACTGATTTTCGAGTACGCTCAAAATTGCTCTGGCTTCGTTTTGGCCGATCCAGATGGGTAAAGCGCGCCGCTCTGTTGAATCTTTGAGCAACACAATGGGAACGCGGGTGGTTGCGTCAAGGGCAATACCTGCAACATTCATCTCAATCATGCACTGGGCCTCACGGGAATGCGGATTTCACAAAAGGGAATGCGGGGGACACAACTACAGATTTAGTTGCAGCTTCAATCCGACAATAGGTTAAACCTATCTTCAGAATACTGAATTTAAGAGGGGATTGATCGCTTAAGCTTTAGGAATGTTAGGTCTATTAACAACCTACTCGGATGTATGAATGTTTGACATCCGCAAATTTACGCAAAGTTCATTACAAAGTTTGATGCTGTGTTTACAGGTTTAATTCAAGGGTCTGGGTTGTTGTCTGCCTTGGGGCCACATCAGTTACTGGTGCGCTGTCAAAATCATGGGTTTGTAAGCACTCTGGCCATTGGAGACAGTGTTGCAGTGGACGGGGCTTGCCTAACCGTCGAAACCATCAAAGATAAAGGGTTTGTGGTCACAATTTCCCCAGAAACTCTCCGGCGAACCACGCTAGAACATCGGATTGATACGGATTGGGTGGTCAATCTAGAACCCGCTTTACGAGTGGGCGATCGCCTGGGCGGTCATTTTGTCTCAGGGCATATTGATGGCTTGGGAAAACTCAAAACCTTCAGCCAAACCGCCGAGTCTTGGGAAATGCATTTTACCGTTTCTCCAGAATTAGGCCGCTATATTCTGTCCAAGGGCAGTATTGCCATTAATGGCGTAAGTCTTACCATTGCGGACTGTACAGATGACGGGACACAATTTATGGTTGCGGTGATCCCCCACAGTTTTGCCAATACCAATTTGCAGTATCTAGCGCCCCATCAAGCCGTCAATATTGAAACGGACATGCTGGGTAAATATGTTGCAAAGCTACTTCAGTACCCTGCTTCTGGTCAATCCCCTCGATCTGGGTCTGACATTACACCCGATTTTTTGGCGGAGCATGGGTTTGTCTAAATCAAAGGATACGCCGCCTCCCAGTAGCCCACTCTACGAGTCCATTTATGAGTTGGTGCGGCAAATCCCTGAAGGGCAGGTGGCAACTTATGGTCAAATTGCAGAGTTATTAGGGCTATACGGACGGGCGCGACAGATTGGGTATGCCCTGTTTCGCGTTGCGCCGGAGTCTGATGTGCCCTGGCAACGGGTGGTGAATGCCAAGGGAATGGTGTCGCGATCGCCGCTCCGTCAAGGCAGTGACGAACTCCAGCGCGTTTTACTAGAACAGGAAGGGGTTGTGTTCGATGCCCAAGATTGCATTGACCTTAAGCGTTTTCGATGGACTCCAACCCCCAATGGAGAGGGGGACCTGGTTGACTGACAAAACTTTTCGCTTGGCGGTTGAAACCGCAGCTACAAGAACGAAATCCACCTACGTGGATTGCTGGAACCCTTGGTATATTTAGTCTGCGTAGGCAGACTTTGTT
>JANLSD010000219.1:0-32049 GCA_031362245.1 Acaryochloridaceae cyanobacterium OTE_25_metabat_464
CTTTAACTCTGAAGCCCCCTTTTTAAGGGGGTTGGGGGATCGAGTGTAATAAGTTTGCGATCTACTGAGACTCGTTCTCACTCAAACATGGAGCTAATTCATTAGGCTTCATAGACAAGCAGGGTTCTAACGTTAGAATCCTGCTTTTTCTTGTCTCAGCAGACCGAAATTTGAGCGCGGTCAATTTTCAGACTTGACAATCGGCCTCAAAATCGAAGATTATAGATAACTGGCGCGATCGCGCTCGCTCGGATCAGGTGAACTGACTTTATAAACTTGGACATCATCAGCCACGGTTATCAACCAAGTACCTGTACGGCGGAACAAAATAAGGTGAACTATGGCATACGCAATTATTGAAACGGGCGGCAAGCAGCTCAAAGTTGAACCCGGTCGATTTTATGACATCGAGCTTCTCCATGAAGAAGAAGATGCAACAATTTCCATCGACCAAGTTTTGTTGGTTAGTGATGGTAGCACCGTCACCGTTGGGCGACCCTTGGTAGAAGGCGCTGTGGTAGAAGGCACCATCATGGAGCACCGTCGGGACAAAAAAATTATTGTCTACAAGATGCAGCCCAAAAAGAAAACCCGTAAAAAGCAAGGCCACCGTCAAGAACTGACGCGGTTGATGATTAATTCAATCTCCGTTGGTGGCAAAGCCTTAGCAACTGAAGCTGCAACTGCAACTGCCTAGTCCAATCTAATAATTAGCGTGAAGGAAGGAAACAATGGCACATAAGAAGGGTACAGGTAGTACACGTAACGGTCGTGACTCAAACGCGAAACGACTCGGTGTTAAAAAGTACGGTGGCGAAGTGGTTCGCGCTGGCAATATTATTATTCGCCAACGGGGCACTAAGGTTCACCCTGGTGAGAATGTGGGTCGTGGCAATGATGACACGTTGTATGCGTTGTCTGATGGTGTTGTAACCTTTGAGCGCAAGGGCAAGTCCCGCAAAAAAGTCAGCGTTTATCCAGTCACTGCGGTTGTAGCGGCTTAGATAAGTGGCAGGACAATGTTAGTTACGCCTTGCACTACCCCTTTATAAATCTGCGGTGTACACACAAGTTGGATTTTCGCTGAAACCCTGCATTACCCCCCTCAATCTCCCCTTATAAAGGGGGGAAGAAGATGGATTGGCTCCCTCCCCTAGCTCTTTCAGAGCGGCTACGCCCAGTACAAGGGGAGGGCTGGGGTGGGGTAGTGCAAGGTGTTCAAACTTAGACTCATCAGTTATTTGAGACTTGTGTGTACACCGTAGCCTTCTTACAAAGCGGGGAAGAAGATAGGAGACTGCTCCTCCCCTAGCTCTTTCAGAGCGGCTCTGCCAAGTATGATAAGAGGGCTGGAGTGGGGTAATGAAAGGTATGAGAAAACTCCTGTAAAACTAATTTTGTACAGGCACTTGTCCAGATTCAAGTAAAAAAGGCTGATGTAAATTACATCAGCCTTTTTTTGTGTGAACTTAAGGTCCCATCAAGTCAAGGGGTATCATATTGCATTCCAGAAGCTTGTTGAGCAGTGGGGCACTGACCTTCTGGGCAATAATGTCCTTCAGCTTAGGATTCGTTTTAACATCTAGTAAAACCTTACCCACCAAAGATTCTTGGTCAGGTGCTTTGCTACTTGACTCTTTAATCTTGTCGAGTAATGTAACTGCCTCTGGACAGGTGGAGCCTTGAATTTTGGTCGCCAAACCATCACTAATTTGGTTCACAAAACCTGTCAGGGTTTCTTCAGGGAGTCCGCTGTGGGTGGGTGCACTCGCAGGCTGCGCAAAGGCGGTCACTTGAGGTAAAACGCAGCTTGTAATGACAACGAAATGTAGAGCAGTTTTTCTGAAAACGGCGGCAGCGGAGGAGCAGGGCATAGGATAGTCCTTAACTGAGGAGCGATCGCAGGGTAAATTCTGGTTGGTTAATGGGTTGGTTTAGTGGGGGCACATTAGCGGGGAATAACACCACAATAGTCAAATATCGTGTAAGGCTCAACCGTACTCCATTAACCTCTAGGATGCCTCCCCTGAGGTGGTATGCCAGTGGTGCAGCGCCATTTGCTGGATCTCCTTGAGGGGTGTGTGATGGTGTTGAGCCAGTCTAGCGCAGTCTTCATACTCAGGCTGGATGTTGACGATGCGATCGCCCCATCGTCCTACCTTTACCCGAATAGAACCGAGGGGTGTCTCCACCGATTCGATCTGGCGTTGTAAGACCGTGCGTTGTTGTACAGATCGACGAATTCCCAGAGTGGTTGTTTCCCGAAACAGGATAGATTCACACACCTCAATCAGGGTGGGGGGACACAACACGCTCAATAAAATGCCTGGTCTCGATTTTTTCATGCCGATCGCCTGGGTAAACACATCCAAGGCTCCTGCACTCAGCAAGGTATCGAACAAATAGCCCACCACCTGCGGACTAAGATCGTCAAGCTGGGTTTCTAACAAGACAATGGTTTCTTGGGTCTCGGTAACACTGGATGGGGCGATTGTGGCTGCTGTATCCCCCAGCCATAGCCGCAGCAAATTGGGGATGGGTAAGTCATGGCTGCCTGCGCCTAAGCCAACTTTGGTCAGGGTCAGGGCTGGCGCTGGGCCAAAGCCTTGGGCTAGGGCCGTCACAATTGCCGCCCCTGTAGGTGTCACCAGTTCTTTCTGGATGCCGTTGTCGTAAAAGGGGATCTGACGCAATGCTGCAAGCTGTAGCACCGCTGGCACTGGAACCGAAAGTAGCCCGTGGGCGGCTTTTACGGTGCCGCCGCCTGTGGGCAGCGCTGAGCAAAACACCTGATCCACATCAAGCCAGTCTAGGCCAATGCAGGTACCCACAATATCCACGATCGCATCGGTCGCACCCACTTCATGGAAATGCACCTGCTCTGGTGAGATGCCGTGGACAGCACCCTCGGCGATCGCCAACTGCCGAAAAATCTCCAGGCTCCAGGTTTTGACCCGTTCTGGGAGCTGGGTGTTTACAATTAATCCCTCAATCTCTGGCAGATGACGGCGAGGCCCATGATGATGTCCGTCCTGATGATGCTCATGGGGTGCCTTGACCTTGACCCGAACATAGGTGCCCCGTTGCCCTTGTCGCTGAACGGTCTCGACGATCAGTTCATACTCATCGGTGAGCTGAAGCTGGGCAAGGGATGCTTGTAAATGGGTTAAAGGGACTCCCGCATCTAAGAGCGCACCCAAACACATATTTCCAGCAATGCCTGTGGGGCAGTCAAAATAGACAATTCGAGACATCTTATAACTTAATTTTGTATATCAAAATACAGGGAGAGGTCTATGATAGGCGTGTTAACGTAGTCTGAGCCAATTATCAATTACAAAGTATCGTCATGGCCCAAGTGTACACCGTCCATCCAGAGTCTCCTCAGCGCCGCGTTGTGGATCAAATTCGGGATGCGCTTCAGGGTGGAGCGGTAATGCTCTACCCCACCGATACTGTCTATGCGATCGGCTGTGATCTGAACTCAAAGTCCGCCGTCGAAAAGGTGCGTAAAATCAAGCAGTTGGCCAACGATAAGCCTCTTACCTTTTTATGTTCGTCCCTGTCTGATATCGCCAAGTACGCCCAAGTTAGCGACCCGTCCTATCGGCTCATGCGGCGGTTGGTGCCAGGGCCAGTGACCTTTATTTTACCTGCTACCAAGCTAGTGCCCAAAATCGTTCAAAACCCTAAGCGTAAAACCACAGGCATTCGTGTTCCCGATCATGCGGTCGCCCAAGCGCTTCTAGATGCTTTAGGCAATCCCATTATTTCCACGTCAGCAACGGTGGGCGTCTCTTCAGAGGATGAATATATTCCTGTTGTCTCTACCTCCACTGCTGAGTTGTTTGATGCTTTTGATAAATTGGTAGACCTCATTGTTGATAACGGTCAAGACCAAAGCCATGATGTTTCAACGGTTTTAGATCTTTGCGAAGATCCGATTAAGGTGTTGCGCCAGGGCCAGGGTTGGGACGAGATGGAATTTTTATTGGAAGGGGCGATCGCTTAGGCCATTTCCGAAATTAAACTTACCAACAACTCTGCAAGGGCGCAAAGCCTTGCGCCCCTACGGAGCGATAACTTTTTTGCAAGAAATCCCCTTAGGCCACAGGAATATTTTGTAAAAGACCGTAGGCATGGGCCTTAAATCCTGCATTATTCAAAGCCGCAACCGCTGCGGCTTCGTCTGGCACTCTAAACTGAACCCCCAACCGCACAAGCTGGTTTTGGTTCGCACCCCTAATTTTTGCAACCACCGCCACCTTAGGGCTTTCCCCCTCCACAATCTGACCGCGTAAAATTTCCTTGAGCTGCTGCTGGCGCTGAATATTGGCGGCATCCTGAGCCGGAATCTCCACCATCACAAACCGCACTTCTTCAATGGGTTCCGCGTCTTCAATGATGAACTGCATCCGATCATCTCGACGATCAACCTTGCCCCAGATCATCAGGCGGCGATCGGCTCCAATATGCTGGCTGATGCGCTCAAAACTTTTAGGGAAAATCACGGCTTCGGCTTTGCCTGTGAGGTCTTCAAGCTGCACAATAGCCATGCGATCGCCCTTCTTCGTAATAATCGGCTTCACTTCGGTCAGTAGAACGATTGCGCTGAGGGTGATGTTGTCAGCCTGCCCCTCTAGATTGCTGAGGCTAACGGGGGCCATGAGGCGAGAGGGCTGCTCAATTTCACGCAGGGGATGGTTGGAGATATAAAGCCCCAGCAGCTCTTTTTCAAACTTGAGCTTTTCAGACTCTGGGAAGTCTTCCACGGGGGCTGCTTTGGGGGCAGAATCTAGGGCTGAAGGGGCACTCTCACCGCCACTGCCGCCCATCATGTCAAAGAGGTTGCCTTGACCCACGGCGCGATCGCGGGCGCGGGACTGTACCCAATCTAAAATCAAATCTAGGTCTTGGATGAGCTGATTCCGGTTGAGATCCAGGCAATCCATTGCGCCGCAGTGGATGAGGGCTTCTAGGGCACGACGGTTGACGACTTTGGGGTCAATGCGATCGCACAGGTCAGCCAAGCAAGAGAAAGAACTCCCCTCTTCTCGGGCGATTAAGATATTCTCGATGGCCCCTTGACCGACGTTACGGACGGCGGATAGGCCAAATAAAATGCTGGTTTCGAGGGGGGTAAAGTCAACGCCAGATTGGTTAATGTGGGGCGGCTCGACCACAATACCCATGTTGATGCAGGTGTTGATATAGCGCGGCATTTTGTCCTGATCGCCGCTGTTTGAGGTGAGCAGCGCCGCCATGTACTCAACGGGATAGTTGGCCTTCAGGTAGGCAGTTTGGTAGGTGACGTAGCCGTAGGCGGTAGAGTGGGATTTGTTGAAGCAGTTGGAGGCCACGAGGCCACCCTGAACCACAAAGTTGTGATCCTGTGCTAGACCCAGGTCGTAGACGGGCTGGAGACCGAGCGATCGGCGTTGGATAATTTTTACCACTGTGATGCCTTCCTCTGAATTTCAAGTCCATGCCACGCTTTTTAAAAAAGGCTACACATAGCAATTTTCGATTGGGTTCGGTATACCCTGTAAGAGCACAATGCCTTTCGCCCCCGCAAGATGCTGTATTCCTTTCATCCTAGAACCGCATAAAGCCATCATTAATATCTGATTTTCTTTTCCTAGAAGCTCGATATGCTTAAAGCGATGGTTGTTCTTTTTCATGCCGTATCGTCACCTCAAAATTATCGCATAGCCTATGAATCAGGCACGGTGAAGGAAAAAATCATTGGTGGTGAGTTCTTTTCCTTCACCTCCCGATCAGATAAACGAGACTTTCAATATACTCAAACGCCCTCATGGATGCTGCCAAATCTCTCATTCCCAGCGAACTCATTGACTTCCTCCTCAACGTTGCCCCCATTCGTCCCGTATTCATCTGG
Organism: Acaryochloridaceae cyanobacterium OTE_25_metabat_464; assembly: GCA_031362245.1. Lineage (GTDB taxonomy): Bacteria > Cyanobacteriota > Cyanobacteriia > Thermosynechococcales > Thermosynechococcaceae > JAAURS01. Next base: position 5,900 of record JANLSD010000219.1, read on the forward strand.
GGTCCACCAGGAATCGGTAAATCCTCCCTCGTCGAAGCCTTTGCAGATTCCGTAGGCTTGCCCTGTGTCTCCTTACTCGGTTCCCAACTGGCCCCAGAAGACCTGATTGGTGTCCCCCAAATTATTGACGGTAAATCACGCTTTTGCCCACCCACTCTTATTGCACGGGAAGAACCCTTTTGCTTATTTTTAGACGAACTCAATGCCTGCTCCCAAGAAGTGCAAAAAGCATTTTATTCCCTGATCCACGATCGCCGCATTGGTGAATACCACCTCCCCGAAGGCACCGTTGTCATTGGTGCAGGCAACCGCACCGAAGATGCAGCCATTGTGAAGCCCCTCTCCTCTGCACTGATCAATCGACTGGTGCATGTGCAGCTTCGCGCCAACGCCGGCAACTGGCTAGATTGGGCAGGCAATGCGGGTATTCACACGTTGGTCTACGACTATGTGGGGCTTAGGCCCGATCAGCTCTGGTCAAAGCCACCCAAACATGAAGAACCCTTTTCCACCCCAAGAAGCTGGCATATGCTCTCCGATGGATTACAGGCTTATGGCGAAAACCTTTCTGAAAAATCGGTAGACATGCTGACCGCAGGATTACTGACGCCTGCCCACGCCAAGCAGTTCACAGCCTTCTTCCGCCAACGTCAGCGGGCCTTTGATTTGTCTGCCATTCTGAAAGGCGATGCAAAATGGCCCGAAAAACCAGAGGAGCGAGATATCCTGTATTTTCTGTCTCAGTCTTTGCGCGCTCGGCTGATTAAAGAACTGCCCCCAGAAGAAAAGCAGCTCGGACGAGAAGCCAAGGAATTGTCCTTACGAGCCAAGGAATTGGTAGTGCAGCTCTCACGAATCTCAATGGAAATGGCACAGCTTGTGGTGGCAGAAGACGAAAACGGCACTGCGCTGCCGGATTGGTTCATGCTGCAATTGGTGCGGGATTTGCCTCGCCTAGTCGCCAAGCGAGAAGGAAGTAACCGTGGGCGCTAAAGGCAAAACACCACCCAAGGAACATGTGGCCCAATTTATGGCGGGTCAAGCCTTCCTCAGGCAATTTGAACTGTTCAAAAAACTAGAACCTACCACTTCCATTGTGACCAATGGACAGCACCCATTACCCAAAGACGCTTGGCTCCAAATTGAGCGCGACAACCTGCGCCATTATGCCCAACCCACGCCCAAATTCACGATTTACATCAACGTCTGGCGACGCGCATCGCCGCCAGAATGGGCCAATGTCCTTGCCCAAGCAGAACTTCACCTCGTGATGGATCACGTTGATCCTGAGCAATCCGATCCGGCTTGGCGGATGGCCTGTGAGGCGAAAGCGGTGGATTTTCTGCGCCATTTAGGGATTGGCGATCGCCCCCACACCCTCTCCAATCTAGACGCAACCCCGCCAGGCCGAGACGTACACGAACTCGCACGGTATCTGCGCGACAACCCCCAAGACGATCACTACCTCAACCTAGGACTGGCAGGCAAAGGCCAAACCACCTGGATCTGTACACCCACTGCGTCCAAAATCAGCGACATTGAGCGCAAAACGAACGCAACGTCCCTCGCCAATGGGATTCGACGGGCGTTGGAAAGTGCGATCGCCTCTACAGACTTACGGGCTACAAATAGCGATCGCAGGGGTTACAAACCCAACAGCATGGCTCAATTGGCGCGGTCTTGGTTTGTAGCGGAGTTCCCCTTGCTGGCGGCCTTGGCAGCATCCTTCGAGATTATTGAAGATGAAGAGATCTGCGACAACTTGAACATTGCGATCGCCGCCATCCACTCCGAACTGCGGGAAATCTACATTCGGCCCCGCTGTCCCATGACCGCTGAGCAAATGAAGTTTGTGATCGCCCATGAGCTGTTGCATGTGGGCCTGCGGCACGAGGAACGTCAGCAAGGCCGCGATCCCTTTCTCTGGAATGTGGCCTGCGATTATGCCATTAATGACTGGCTGGTCGAAGCAGGGATTGGAATTATGCCCAGTGACGGTGCCCTGTTTGATATTGAGCTACGGGGTTTCTCCTCAGAAGAAATCTACGATCGCCTCACGACCGATCTGCGGATGATGCGCAAACTCCAAAAGCTCAAAACCTTTCGAGGCTTTGGTGAGACGGATGTGTTGGCAGAGCGATCGCCCGTTTGGTGGCGGGCAGGCCCAGGCTGCGATCTAGATGCATTCTACCGCCGTGCTTTGGCTGAAGGCTTAGAGCTACACCTCAAAACCGGAGACCGAGGCTATTTACCAGGCGGACTGATTGAAGAAATCCGCGCCCTTCAACAGCCGCCCATTCCTTGGGATGTGAAATTAGCCCAGTGGCTCGATGGGTTCTTTCAGCCCATCGAACGTCGCCGCACCTTTGCCCGTGCCAGCCGTCGCCAAGCCTCAACGCCAGATATTGCCCGTCCAGCTTGGGTGCGCCCCTACGAGCCGGAGCTGACTCGCACCTTTGCGGTGGTGCTGGATAGTTCGGGTTCGATGGACAGGATGCTTCTGGGGAAGGCAGTGGGGGCGATCGCCAGTTACGCCATGAGCCGCGATGTAACGGCAGTTCGACTGGTGTTGTGCGACGCAAGCCCTCATGATCGCGGCTTCATTAATCCTGAGGAGTTGTTAGGACGGGTTGAAATCACAGGGCGCGGTGGCACCATTCTGCAACCTGGGATTCAGTGCATTGTGGAATCTACAGATTTCCCCAAAGATGGGCCATTATTGGTCATCACTGACGGAGCCTGTGATGCATTAGAGATTCCCCGCGAGCACGCATTCCTTTTACCTGAAGGGGCAAGATTGCCCTTTGCCACTCGTGCGCCACTGTTTAGATTTGACTGAAGCGCAAACTTCTCGCTCAAATTTTTCTGGTATCGCCACTTGCTTTAAGTTTGGGAATCTGCCCAACGCAGCGGCTTCCAACTCTAGAGGGAAATGACCCTAAATTTTGGATTTCTCCCCCAAGTCTTGGGGAGCCAAGTGCAAGGTATATCTAGCTTATCGGAACGGTATTGCAGAAAAACCAACTAATTAATTTTGGTTAGCAATGGAATATTAGCCCCAGATTTTATCTGCAATTTATTGTTTTCTTCAATACAGGTTGAGGAGCAAACTCCTGCCAACACTATTCCAAGTCTAATTGTATTGCTAGGTTGATTGTCTACAAAAATATTATTTTTAATTGCCAAAATATTTTTGTTGATACCTACAATCATTGCCGAATAATAGTTCTTGTCAAAATCCTGTTTAGTTTGTCCTGGGTTTATGATTTCATTGTCTAATATTTCAAGCTTATCTATAGGCATCGCAATGTAGATACCTGAAGACAAAGAGTTCATGATTCGATTTTGATAAATATAAATATTGTGAGACAAGACCTTTGGGAACTTATACCTCCATAGATTAACTCCATTGGCAAGGGTATCTGTTGGTCTTCCAGTATCATTGTTGGTGAAATTGATTTGATTCTTGAATATTTTGATGTCTTTTATCGATGCATTTGAATTTCCTTCTAATCCAATGCCTTGATTGGGGCTATCTCCAAATAGGGGACGCCAAGCTACAACATTGATAGAAATTTTATTGTTTGAGATCATACAGTTCTCGACTGCAATCTCAGGCTTGCTATTCTCAAAGAAATAAGCCCAAATCATAATGCCAGAATGTGCATCTTGGATATCATTATTGACAACAACTTGATTTTTGGAACTAATCGCATAACCAGTGACAAATATACCGTTTGTAAATCCAACAATTTTATTGCCAAACACGATATGAGAATCGCCGTGAATTTCGATAGCAGTTCTGGCACCTTTTGTACCCGCTCCATCCCTGGAAAGAAATACGTTGTCAATAATTCTTCCATTCACGCCGTGCATATAAATCGTTGAATGGTCATGGTCAACCGACCCACCCCCAATTCGTTCAAAGCGATTGTTGCGAATATCAACATTAGAAACTTCAGAGCCATTGGTGGTGATAACATTTACATTCTTGAAGTTCTGGAATCGACAGCCATCTATATTAATATTTTTCCCAGCAAATATTCTGATGGCATATCTAAACTTTGAATTCTTAAAGTCGTCTTCAGAGTGAACCCAGTTATTCTGTGAATTTCCATCTATCGTCAAGTTATATGCCGAGAAATTGGATAAATCTGAGCTAGGGGAAGCCCCAGCAATCATTGAATCGTAGTTCCCCTGATGTTCTGCAATTTTTATAGTGCTTTTTTGATAACCTTGTCCTTGCAATATGATATTAGAATAAATTCTAAGACCAATAGATAGGTTAGCTTGAATTTTAATTTTATATTCACCCGTTTGAAATACAATAATGCCTCCACCAGCAGCATGAGCGGCATCGATCGCCTTTTGAATGGCTTGCGTGTCATCTGTAATCCCATCTCCCCTCGCACCAAAGCTTGATACTGAGAAAGAATGTAGGTTCTGAGATTGTTTTTTTGTACTTTCAGGATAAATATTTAAATTTAATGCAGAGGGAAGAATATTGGTTTGATCTTGTTTTGCAGGAACATCGGAGACTCGAAATATTTTCCTCTCTGTTCCATTCGTGACAAAACAGAAGAATATAACTGAAATCAGGGTAGGTATAAAGTTGCCAAGGTTTTTCCGAATTGATTTCATTTATTTGCATTACCTATTAGAAATAATCCAAGGATAGCTCGCTGAAAAGAATGTAGCGAAAATGGATTTGACCTTGGCATGTATGAGGTGAGGGTGTTTGAGTATTTAGACCTCTTTTCATCTAACGCAAAGTCCCCCCAAACTGGGAGGACTTTGCATAAAAATTCAGCAGTTAACTGATTTTTTTAGATGTGTGTTACTCCGCTGTGCTACTTGCACGGGCAGCAGCGGCTTCTTCAGGGTGGATGCCGAGACGGGTCAAATTGATGCGACCGCGACCGTCAATCTCACGGATTTTGACGACCACTTCATCGCCCACGTTCACTTCATCCTCAACCTTGCCGACGCGATAGTCCGCAAGCTGGGAAATGTGAATCATGCCCTCTTTACCTGCCATGATTTCCACAAAGGCACCGATGGGAATCACTCGCGTGACTTTACCCAAATAAACATCGCCTGCATTCAGGCGACGCGTCATGCCCAAAATCATATTTTTGGCGCGGGTTGCCTTTTCTTCGTCAACGGAAGAAATCGTAACCAGTCCACTGTCCTCAATGTCGATCTTGGCTCCGGTTTGCTCCGTGATGCCCTTGATGGTCTTACCGCCTGGCCCAATTACCAACCCAATTTGGTCTGGGTCAATACGGATGGTCAGTAACCGTGGGGCATAAGGAGACATGGTTTCGCGAGGTTCGGCGATCGCCTCCATCATCTTGCCCAAGATATGAATCCGCGCAGGCTTCGCTTGGTGGATTGCCTGGGCGATGGTCTCCATCGGTAGACCGTGGATTTTCATATCCATCTGGAGCGCAGTGATGCCCGTATCCGTTCCGGCAACCTTGAAGTCCATGTCGCCTAGGAAGTCTTCGATGCCTTGGATATCTGTCAGCACCCGAACTTCTTCACCTTCTTTGATCAGACCCATCGCGGCACCGCTCACAGGCTTGGTGAGGGGAACACCCGCATCCATCAAGGAAAGGGTAGAACCACAGACAGATCCCATTGAGGTGGAGCCATTGGAGGACAAGATCTCAGACACCACGCGGATGACGTAGGGAAACTCCTCTTTGGTGGGCAGCACAGGCGTAATCGCCCGCTCAGCCAATGCACCGTGACCGATTTCACGACGACCGGGCGATCGCATGGGACGGGTTTCGCCCACAGAGAACGGCGGGAAGTTGTAGTGATGCATGTAGCGCTTTTTCTCGTCAGGATGCAGATCATCCATATCCTGAGCATCCCCAGGGGTACCTAAGGTTGCCAAAGAGAGCACCTGGGTTAACCCTCGGTTAAAGAGTCCACTACCGTGGACGCGCCGAGGCAATACGCCAACGCTGCAATTAATGGGGCGCACTTCATCGAGTTTGCGACCATCAACCCGCACGCCTTGCTCCACAATCTGGCGACGCATAAGCGTTTTGGTGATGCCTTTGAAGATTTTGCCGACGGATTTAGAATTGCCCGCAGCGGCGACCTTGACCGCATCACCATCAGGGAGTTCTGCAATGGCTTGGGTGAGGGATGCTTTGACCGCGTCGAGGGCCGCATCTCGCACAACTTTATCTTTTTCGAGCCGTGCTACCACTTCTTGGACGGCAGCCGTGACGCGATCGCCAATAAAGTTTTCCAGCGTAGGGTCTTCTTTGGGACGTTCGGGCATTTCCACATGAAGGCCCAATTCTTCCACAAGCTCCTGTTGAGCCTTAATGAGATCCATTACGACCTCATAGCCGAATTCAATGGCCTCAATGATGTCTTCTTCAGAAACCTGGCTGGCTCCTGCTTCAATCATCACAATGCCTTCGGGAGAACCTGCGATGACTAAATCTAGTTCGCCTGCCTCAATTTCGGCATAGGTGGGGTTAATGATAAAGTCATCTCCCACAAGACCGACGCGGACGGCTGCCATTGGCCCGTAAAATGGGATTTTTGCAAGCAAGACCGCAAGGGATGCACCCGTCACAGCCAAAACATCCGGTGGAACGTTTTCATCCATAGACAGCGTGGTCGCTACCACTTGAATATCGTCTCGGATCCAGTCTGGGAACAGGGGACGCAGGGGACGATCAATCAGACGACAAATTAGCGTTGCCTTCTCTGGCGGACGCCCTTCTCGACGAAGAAACCCTCCTGGAACACGGCCTGCGGCGTAGAGACGCTCTTCGTAATCGACCAAAAGGGGCAAGAAATCAATCCCGTCTCTGCCGCCTGATCGCGTTGCCGTGACTAAAACTGATGTATCTCCCGACTCAATTAGGACACTTCCTCCAGCCTGTGGCGCAAACCGTCCAATGGTGAGTCGAATATCCCGTCCATCAAAGGATATTGACTTTATGATTTCTGTCATTCAGGTTTCTTTTTCCTCTTTTTTCCTGAGGAGATCCTAACATTAGTTGATAGGCTCATGACAGCAAACCCCAGCGGGGAATGATCTACCGTTGGATGGCGGCCTGGATGACCTGATGGCGATATAGTCTTGATATCTGCCTATCTGCTATTTCTTTACTTAAACCTATGGGTTCGCAGTCAAGCGCAAAAACGATTTTCCTGCTCAGTTCGATGGCGGGCTGGATGGTACTGGTCGCCGCACTCATTTATCTGTTTCCGGCGATCGCAGATCTCACCATCCACTCTGAGCGCACCCACATTTGGCTTGTCACCCTTAGCCGCAGCAACTACAGCCCCAGCCTGGCTTTAGGGGTGGGGAGTATTTTGCTAATCCTTGAAATTGCCGCCAATTGGATTTGGTATAGCCGATTTGATGGCAAGATTTAAGCGCTCTTCCGTGAAGTACGGATGCTACGAACGCGGTAACGCCATTACCGTATGTGATGGCTGTTGCCCATTCTGGGCTAAGACAGGCTTAACAATGTCATTGCCAATCACTGCTAAGCCTGCCACTAGGTTCATCCCTACTAGGCCCATCAACCCGATTTTGTAAGACCAATTGATCGCTGTCTGCCATCCACCGCCGCTCATGGATTCCGTTCCTTTAATTTAAGCCATTTCTACAGTGGCCTAAAAAATTGGATATGTCAGTGATCGACTTCGCTATTGATCTGTGACCTACATCACAGGGGAATATTCAAGCGATTTTTAGCAAGAGCTTAACGTGGCAACCTTCTCAAAGCACTCCGTCGAAAGCGGAACCAGTCGTCCTTCTGGCGTAAGGCCCAGTAGCATCGGCTCTTGGGGGTGGATGATTTGTCCCGTCAAAACACAACATTCTGTAGTCTGGGCGATCGCCGTTACAGTAGCGCGGACTTGAGTTGCATTCAGCGAACCAGAAGACCCAGGCTGACGTTGCTGGACATACTCCCACAAAATTTCTCGAATCAAAGCCTGATAACCTTGATGTCCCGCCAGCTCTTTGAGGTGATCCTTTAGCTCCTGCTCCAGCCGAATGCTCGTAACCTGCATTTCTGTTGTGGGTACCTGACGAACATTTACCACTGCGGCAATCTCCTATGATGGTCTTGACAGATTGTACTACGATTGTAGTATATTGGAATAACTTTCGCTCAGGCTAAAGTTCAGCGCAGTTGAAACATTCGTTTGCAGTCCGTTGAACTCATTTGTTTGAAGTTATAGTTGTGGCACACTTCAACCCAATCAACGTTCCCCTACAGTGGATGAGTAACCCATTGAACGGGCTGAAATGGGTTACGTATTGCTCATAGTGTTTATTTTTAGAGTGTCTATTTCTTTTTTTGATGCGAATGCTGTTGAATTTTTAGGGCGTTGAACCCCATGATGTTTATCAACCGATCCATCCAAGAGTGGTTTCCCTGACGGGCCTAAGTTTTTTGTGGGCAGTGCTGTGATAGCCGTCTGTCCGAATTGTTTTGGAATGTAGAGAAGAAAAATGAACGTTTCCAGGATTTTTTATGTTGAAACTCACGTACACCTCGACGGGCGTCACATTAGAGCGCTCAGTTGAATCTTTTGAGGCTGCCATTCGGCAACGTGTACTTTTGGGACTCCGCATTGGTGAACCCGTCGGCTTGGAGCCAACTTCTATATCGCTGTTGGTCAGTCATTCACTACCTGCATTGAAGGGACTCATGGGGTTCATTGCCCAATCGCCCACGAATGCCTTAGAGCTAATCCAAAAAGGAGCAGCCCAGGTCGAAATGCGGCTGAAGGGGTATTGGCTAGCCCAACAAGAAAATCCTGGGGAAGGGATTTTCTTTATGAATACGGATCCAGCACTAGAAGGCCATTTGGTGAAAATCTGGCAGTCTAGCCATCAGGATGTCTCCTGCTGTTCTTAGACAGAATTTGAGCGGTCTAAATTTGTAATCTGACTACTATGCCTGACTACCACAGGTGAAATTGGTTTGCTAAGTAATACGGCAGGCCATCGTTTCTCATGAGCATCAATAGGTGTTTAACCGGCACCCGTCGAAGATTTGAGGGTTGAGCGTAGCCGAAACCCGTTTAAAAAATAGACCAGTGAGATTGAATTTTTATGCCTTACGAAGAATTACCATTATCAACGCCCAAGCCTGTTTTATCTTGGGCCAATCATCCCCTCGGGAATGACGAGACTAAAATGGCCCGCAATGTGGCCTCACTCCCCTTTGTGTACAAGCATGTCGCGCTGATGCCCGATGTGCATTTGGGTAAAGGTGCCCTCGTGGGTTCAGTCATCGCAACCCAGGATGCCATTATCCCCGCAGCGGTTGGGGTGGATGTGGGCTGCGGCATGGGTGCCATGCAAATGCCGTTTATGGCCGATCAACTGGACGGAAAACTCAAAAAGATCCGTCAGGATATTGAGGCAATGGTACCCGTTGGGTTTAACGAAAATAAAGAGGTTGAGAAGGCCGTCTATAACTGGCAAGGCTGGAACCACTTTAAGGAGCTTCATGGAGGTGTGCAGCACCTGGAGAGCAAAGCGCTGCGGCAAATGGGTTCTCTGGGGGGTGGTAATCACTTTATTGAACTGTGTGTGGATACTAAAGACCAAGTCTGGCTGATGCTGCACTCTGGCTCGCGCAATATTGGCAATATGCTGGCCCAAAACCACATCAAGACGGCCCGTGAACTGGCACGGTTAGCCCAGATCAAACTCCCAGATCCTGACCTCGCCTACTTTGTGGCGGGTACCCCTGAATTTGCCAACTACTGGCGTGATTTGCAGTGGGCGCAGGACTACGCTCGCTTTAACCGTCAGGTGATGATGGATCGGTTTAAGCAAATTGTGGAAAAGCACGTCGCAGGCGGAAAGCCCACCAAGCCCTTGCTGGTGGTGAACTGTCACCACAACTACGCCGAAAAAGAGATGCACTTTGACCAAGAAGTCTATGTCACCCGCAAAGGTGCGGTGCGGGCGCGGACGGAAGACTACGGCATTATCCCAGGCTCGATGGGGGCAAAATCTTACATTGTGAAGGGCAAGGGGAATGCGGAAAGCTACTGTTCTTGCAGCCACGGGGCGGGGCGCTTGATGTCTCGCAGTGCGGCAAAGCGCAAGTTTGATGTGGACGATGTGGTGCGCCAAACCGATGGGGTTGAGTGCCGCAAGGATGCTGGCATTATTGATGAAATTCCGGCAGCCTACAAGCCCATTGAAACCGTGATGAAAAACCAATCTGACTTGGTGGAGATTGTGGCGACCCTAAAGCAGGTGGTTTGTGTGAAAGGCTAGGGTTTGGCGATAGCTGCGCATCAAGAGTCCGCAGTTTTCCGTCAATTATGCTCTGTGGGATACAGTTTCCTAGTTTATCAATCGATAAACTAGGAAAGTTGGTTTTAATAACCACAATCCTGTGTCTTTCACTGGCGTAAGGGATGGTTCTTGATGGCTGTGCTGACCCAGACTATGTTTCCAGTCACTTATTCAACCTTGGCCTGCGAGGCGCTACAGCGTCAAATCTTGCCATTGTTTGGGGTTGGCCCAGTGGTGCATTGCCACTTCTGGAATCGAGGACTCAGCGACGTCTATATTGTCGAAACACTGACATCGCGATACGTTCTCAGAATTTCTCATACCCATTGGCGGACAAAATCTGAGATTGAGTTTGAGTTAGAACTTCTGAATTATCTCAAACGCTGTGGTGTTCCGGTCTCGGCTCCGCTGCATACCCTAGATGGCGCGCTCTCGGTTGAAATTCGCGCACCGGAAGGCGATCGCTATGCGGCATTGTTTCCCTATGCCCCAGGACAAATTCCCCTTGGGGATTTGAGTATTCAGCAAGGTTTTAAGTTGGGCGAAGCCGTTGCCCAACTGCATCAAGTGGCCTCAGACTTTTATAGTTGTGCCCGCCGTCAGCCCCTTTCCCTAGAGTATTTATTAGACGAATCCTTTGGGGTGATTGAACCTTATTTACGCTTCCGTTCTGAAGATTTAGCTTATCTCAGAAACCTCATTGACCAGATTAAAGATCGGCTGTGTGACCTGCCGCGCCAGTCACCCTACTGGACGATTTGCTGGGGCGACCCCCACAGTGGCAATGTTCACTTTACGGCAGATAATCAGATGACGCTGTTTGACTTTGACCAGTGTGGCTATGGCTGGCGGGCCTTTGAAATGGCACGGTTTTTGCAGGTTTCAATTCGCACAGGGATTGCACGAAAGGTTCGGGATGCCTTTTTTCAGGGCTACCAGACCCTACAGCCGCTGACGCCTGAAGAACTTGAAACACTTCAGCCCTTCACCCAAGCAGCCCACTTATGGAGCTGGCGGATTACGTTAGAGGCGGCCAAAATTCATAGCTGTAGTCGTCTGGATGAGCATTTTTTTATGAGTCGCCTTCAGCAGCTTAAACGACTACAAACCCCTGAATGGCAATTGTTTTAACTCCATCCAGAATCAAGGGCCACATCTGAATTTTTCTGCACGCAGCAGTTATTTTTTTCGTCCAAGGGTAAAGCCCACAACAGCAATTGCTGCAATTCCAAATCCAGCCCCCGCCACTATCGGTAAGGTTGAGTCAATGGCAGGTTGCGCTCCTTCTTTTTGAGGTGCCGCAGTAGGGGTGACTTTGACGGATTGAGTCCCATTCTTTGGTTGAACACCTGCCGCCGAAGCCATCGCCCCAGCCATAACCGTCACCTCATAGCTCAGCTCAAAGGGCTGGAACTTAGCGCCCGTCTTAGGCGTGCCGCTAAGTTCTAGCTCATACTCTCCAGACTTGGGGAACGTAATATCTGCACCAGGAACATTCTGATATTGCGCAGTAGAAATGGGCTTCAGCACGGGTTCTAGGGTTGGGGTATCCCCTTCTTTGTGAGGGTTAAGATGAATCTTAAGCTTGCAGTTACACTGTGCGAGCGGAATTACTTTGCCCCCGCGCTGGGTCAGGGAAAACCAAGCTTGAGACGGGTGGCCTGCCTTTGGATTGTGGTTTGGCTCAATATGAAACGTTGCCGCTACATCCCCAGAAACATGAACGGTGTGGGCAAAGGCTGGAGCCGCTAATGTGACCCAGAGCAACCATACCCCTAGGGTGTTGAGTTTACCGAGATGAGCCATAGTACTTTTCTAGAGACAATATTGACCAGATAAACCGCGATCGCACTAAAAAAACGCCCAGGGTCACTGCAAGCAACCCACCCGTTTGGAGCTGATTCGCCGTCATCCATTCTAGACTCCCCAGATAACGAGAACCCATCAAAACGGTATGGGCCACGCCTAAAACCAAGGCTGGGATTGCTAGCCGATGCATCCAACGCCAACCCTTCCACTGCATACATCGATCAAAACTCGTGAGTACGGGCGGTACCAGACAGCCCAGCGCACCCATGCCTGACCACATTCCCACCTGTTGCAAGGGGAGCAAAAATGGAATTGCATCTAAGCGCCATGCAAAGGCATGATCTAGCATATGGGCCGTATGGGCTGCTGCCAGCACAAATGCGCCCACCCCCACCCCTCGCCGATAGCGCAAAAGCCAGGGGAGCAGTTGACCCATAGGCCGAGCCACTAACGCCAACATCAGCAATAGCAGTGCAGCGTGGCCTGTATAGTCCACCATCTCGCCCGTGCGCAGAAGCGTCAGTACACCAATGGTCAGCATCACCCAGCCACCCATTCTAAAAAGCTGCCCCCGACGATCTGCACTCATCCAAGTGGCAGAGAGTCCAATCCCCAACATGGAAGGCAATGTACCTAAGCCAAAGGCCAACATTGTGATTGCTCCACCCCAAAGGGTTCCGGCGGCAGCAGCCTTAACTTGGGCAGCATACAAAAAACCGCAGGGTATCAGTCCCCAGGTTAGACCCAGTAAAAATGGTGTAAAGGGACTGGAGGTTGCGGAAGCGCGCTTCAAAACTGCATTCAGCCGCTGATGCAGCCCCCCTTGGAGCATGGGATGCAGAAATGGAATTTTGGGCAATAATGCGGGTGCAACCTGCATTAACCCCATCCAGATCAGTAAGCTTCCGGTTAAAAGAGTAATGCCTTGGCGTAGGGTGCTGTCAATTCCAGCAAACTGTCCCCCAGCAACCAGCACCGAACCGATCGCCCCAATCCCTGCCCCCACGAGGGTATAGCTTAGGATCCGTCCTAAGTTGAGCAGACCGTGGAAGAGGAGCGATCGCCCCATCGTTCTTGCCGCATTCCTTGCCTCACTCTGAGCCTCTGATAGGGAGAGTGCCACTGCCAAAGGGCCACACATCCCAACGCAGTGCCCAAAACTACCCAGAAAGCCTAAGGCCATCATGAGCAGAAGGTCTAAAAATGACGGGTTGATTGAAGGCATGTCATAGTGTATCGCTGTCTCACTGATCCTCGCAGAACAAGCAATATGTATGGGAGAAACGACAATTTACGGAACCCAGCACGATAGAAATGAGGACATTATCATAGTAAAGAACAGCATAGGTACCCCGTACGTTAGAGCTATTAAATTCGGGTCTATGTCGTGGTAAACATCCTCAAAAGGAATATCCCGATGATTATTGCCATGAAAAGCGGTACCCCTGCCGAAGAGATTGAACGTCTCTGTGAAGAGATGATTCGTCAAGGGTTTACCCCAGAAAAGATTGTGGGCCGCCACAAAGTGGTCATTGGGCTGGTGGGTGAAACCCGAGCCTTAGATCCCGATAATCTTCAAGAGGCCAGTCCGTGGATTGAAAAAGTGTTGCGAGTCGAGAAACCCTTTAAGCGCGTCAGCCGTGAGTTTCGCCAAGGTGAAGCCAGTGAAGTGAAGGTGCCCACCCCCAATGGCGTTATAACCATTGGGGAACATCATCCTCTCGTGGTCGTGGCTGGCCCGTGCTCGGTAGAAAACGAGGCGATGATTATTGAAACCGCACTGCGAGTAAAGGCGGCAGGTGCTTCGTTTTTAAGAGGGGGTGCCTACAAACCGCGTACCTCTCCCTATGATTTCCAAGGTCATGGCGAAAGCGGGCTAGAGCTATTGGCCGCAGCTCGTGAAGCTTCTGGCCTGGGCATTATCACCGAAGTGATGGACGCAGCCGACCTAGAAAAAATTGCTGCTGTAGCGGATGTGGTGCAGGTGGGTGCGCGCAATATGCAAAATTTTTCGCTGCTGAAACGCGTGGGCGCTCAGGATAAGCCTGTGCTGCTGAAGCGGGGGATGGCAGCAACCATTGACGATTGGCTGATGGCGGCAGAATACGTGATGTCTGAGGGAAATACGAATGTGATTCTGTGTGAGCGCGGTATCCGCACCTTTGATCGTCAGTATCTCCGCAACACGATCGATCTTGCGGTGATTCCGGTGTTGCGTACTCTCACTCACCTGCCCATTATGATTGACCCCAGCCACGGGACGGGATGGTCTAGCTATGTGCCGTCTATGGCAAAAGCGGCGATCGCAGCGGGTACAGATTCCCTCATGATTGAAGTCCATCCCACGCCCGCTAAGGCACTCTCCGATGGCCCACAGTCTCTAACACCGGATCAGTTTGATCAGTTAATGAAAGAACTATCTGTGTTTGGTCGGGCGATGGGTCGGTGGCCGGAGGTAGGTGCGATCGCCTAATGCGTTAAACCGGATGAATCACATTTGTGACGACGCCCCAAACCGTTAACTCCATGCCTTCATTCACGGCGATCGCAGGATAGTTTGGGTTTTCTGGCATCAGATAAACCCGTTTGCGTTCGTAACGAATGCGTTTGACCGTCAGTTCACCATTGAGCACCGCAATCACAATTTTGTTCTGGGAAGGCTCCAGAGAACGGTCAACCACCAACACATCGCCGGAATGAATCCCAGCCCCAATCATAGATTCTCCCGTTGCTCTAACCAGAAAGGTTGCCGTTGGATTTCTAATCAGATGCTGATTGAGGTCTATTTGGGCCTCAACGTAATCATCTGCCACGGATGGCAACCCGGCAGACACCGCCACCATATACAACGGCAACGCCACCTCCGTTGTTAATAGCGGCTGATTAACCTCCGTCACCGTGGGTTCTTTTGCCCGCTCCTGCATTTGCTCAAGTTGCTGAATCAAACTCTCGGGCAATCGGATGGCGCGGGTCGGTTCACCAAACTTTCCACTGCCCTTCGGACGACCCGAACCCGAACGTTTCCCACCACTTGGCATAGAGATTTTTTGATATCAGTACACCAATCAATATAGGCGAAAAACCCTGATAACGCTACGATCTGTCGTCAATAGGTTCCTGCGATCGCAGTTTTTCACTGCATTACCTTCAATTCAGGGCAGCAGTCTCAGCATGCTGATAGGCCAAAGACTTGAGCTGCATCGCCCTAAAAATGTTGTAAAAACCATTGGAACGTGAAGGCGTCAGACTAACGTTCAGCCCAGTCGTTTGGATAAACTCAGGAGACAGAGCGCCCACTACCTCTGGGGACAATCCACTCAGGCCCTCCACCAACAGCGCCACCAACCCCTTCACCAACTGTGAATCCGAATCTCCGGCAAAGTAAACCTTGTCATCCTCTAACCTTGCGGTGATGAAGACTTGGGATGTGCAGCCTTGAACCTTATTCTCTGCCGTACGGGCCGTGTCATCTAGCTCAGGCAACCGCTTTGCAAACCAAATTAGCAACTCATAGCGTCGCTTGGGTTCAGACAGTCGCTCAAAGCGATTGACCACCTTTGCAAGAGAATCTGGAAGGGAGAGAGCCGCAGAGGACATAGGTCAAGAAAAATAGACAACGCATTTATTATCTTAGCGAAGCCTCGCACGCTTTAAAGTTCAACCTGCCTCAGCCTTGGCAAAATGTCTGATTTGGTTTCAGACATGAAGGGTTGAGAGCCATATTCCAGAATCATAGAGGTATACTCCGTAACGCTTTCAGGGCCAGCCTGCTGAAGATGACTTAATAGCGTGCTACTGGTATCCAGCAGATGATTGATATCAATCCCGCCATAGTCTGGCTGGTAGGGCGACAGCCGCCGAATACCTTCTCCTAGCAAAATGACAGCCCCTCGCCAGTTTTGGTTGCCCAAGTGATAGCAAGCCACCGCAATCTGCAAAATGCCCTGAAAAAAAGTTTTATTCGGCTCTTGCGCCTCAATCCAAAGTGCCTCTAAGGTGTCGTGGCACTCGTAAAATTGGCCCTGCTGAAACTCAGAAACGCCCTGCCAAAACGAGAGGGGCAGCTCTTCTGCACTCATCTAAAACTGGTTGGTTTCAGACCGAATTTCTTCTACGCTAATGTCTTGGCGATCGCCACAGAACGGATTGTCCGGTGTCAAAAATAGCATGCAGTGACATTCTTTGCGCTCCCGCATTGGAACACAGGGACAGTTCCAGTAGGCAGCAGCAACTTCCGCTTCTTTGTCTTCGTAATAACGGCAAGGACAGAGGGGCGAACCAAGGTCATCCTTATGCTTGGCTAAGCCTTCAATCACAACAGCCGTTGTTCCTAAGTCGGAACAAAAGTAGGTGCCCGTTCGCTTGGCGTAGGTTTCAGAAAACTTACGCATTGCCTCAAGGCTTTTATCAGTTCCTTGTAGAGGGCCACCAGTCATCGTCATTACCTACTCTCAGTGTTGCTTTGAATGAATGAATTAACCATCCTTTACCGTATCATCTTTCTAGAAGGTTAAGCCCACAGAATTTTTCGGTTCCAGTAATTCTGATTGTGTAGGATTCCTTCATAAAAGCTTGGTTCTAGCTTTTAATATCCTACCTCAGGTCTCCCTTGACTACGGTGTACACACGAGTCTGAAAAACATTAAAGCCCTGCATTGATCCCCCCTGCCCCCCTTAAAAAGGGGGAATCCACTCATATTCCTTTTCTTCTCCCCCCTTTTTAAGGGGGGTTGGGGGGGATCAAAGGTCTTAAACATTGTCCGATCAACTTGTGTATACAGCATCTCTAACCACATTCTGGACGTTTAGGGTCTGTCTAGATGAAGATTGAGACGCAGCAGAATTTGGTGCTGCCATGATCGCCCCCATCCCTTGAGGTCTGTTGATGAACGGATTCGGATATTTAGTCATGCTGGCCTGGATTCCAGTCGTTATGTTTCTGTTCAGCAGACTCCCCATTCAGCGGGCGCTCATCATTAGCTTTTTGATCGCGTGGCTCTTTTTGCCCATGGGAGACATCAAGCTGTCGGGCATCCCCGACTACACCAAAATGTCAGCCACCTGCTACGGCGTCCTTCTGTCCACGTTCATCTTTGATTTTCAGCGCCTCAAACAATTTCGTCCCCATTGGATCGACATTCCCATGGGGTTATGGTGCATCGCTCCTGGCATCTCCTCGCTGGTCAATGGCCTAGGCCCTTACGATGCCTTTTCCGCAATTCTCACCCAGACTGTGATTTGGGGATTCCCCTACTTTTTGGGACGGCTCTATTTAGGTACGTTTAAAGGCTTACAGCAACTGGCGATCGCCATTGTTTGGGGCGGGCTGATTTATGTTCCCCTGTGTCTGCTTGAAATTCGTCTGAGTCCCCAGCTCCATAATTGGCTCTACGGCTTTTACCCCCAGTCCTTTGACCAAGCCATGCGCTATGGTGGGTTCCGCCCCATCGTCTTTATGGAGCATGGACTTATGGTGGGCACCTGGATGATGACCGCGACCCTCCTCGCTTTTTGGTTTTGGCGCATTGGGTCCCTTCAGTCACTGTTAAGGCAGTTTGCTCAGGGAACCTCCTCCAAGTCCGTCGTCCAACGCGAACAATTATGGAGCGTTTCCCTTGTCATCCTTTTAGTTCTGTTCGTCACCTTTGTGATGGTTAAGGCGACGGGGGCTTATTTTTTCCTCCTGCTGGGTATTGCGATCATTGTTGGAATGCGCTGGTGGCGAACCTCATTGCCACTCCTGCTGGTTGTGGCTGTAACCTGTGGATACCTTACCTTCAACGCGATGGGTGGCATTACCCCCGCCATGATTCAACAAATTTCCACCGCCGCCGCCCGCTTCACCGATGCAGACCGAGCCGGATCCCTAGTATTTCGGCTTGACAACGAAGCGAAGCTTTCACAAAAAGCGCGAGAGCAGCCCCTGTTTGGGTGGGGTGGATGGGGTCGGGCTAGGATTTATGACGAGTCTGGCAAGGATATTTCCATCACAGATAGCCTTTGGATTATTACCTTTGGCAATTTTGGGGCCTTTGGTCTTGTGACCTGGATGGGAGCGTTGCTGTTGCCAGTCCTAGCATTTGTGTTGCTGCGCTATCCGCCCAATACATGGGGGCATCCTCAGGTTCTCCCCGCAGCGGTTCTAGCCATTGGGTTGGTGCTCTACGTCATGGATTGTTTGGTCAATTCAATGGTGAATCCCATCTATACTTTGATAGCGGGTGGCATCGCAGGGCTGGTGGCACGTCCGTTCGTTCGTCCCCCTAAAGCCCAAAAACCTCCAAATATTTTCCCCCTTTATGTCAGTTCAGAGGATGGAAAATCGAGTCTTTACTAGGCCATCATCATTATCAACAGCGGATTAGAGTCAAGGATATGGGTTTCATTCAGGCATCCCGAGGCACTCGGGATATTCTTCCCGATGAGGTTGTGTATTGGCAGCAGGTGGAGGCGACTGCCCGTGACGTACTCCACCGTGCGGCCTACCATGAGCTACGCACGCCCATTTTTGAGCAAACGGATTTGTTTGAGCGCGGCATTGGCGAAGCCACTGATGTGGTGGGCAAGGAAATGTATAGCTTTTTGGATCGCGGCGATCGCTCTCTCACCCTCCGCCCTGAAGGCACCGCCGGAGCAGTCCGCGCCTACATCGAAAATAAACTCCATGCCCAGGGTGGCGTCCAGCGGCTCTGGTACACAGGGCCAATGTTTCGCTATGAGCGGCCCCAGGCAGGGCGACAGCGTCAATTCCATCAGCTTGGGGTGGAGGTGATTGGCAGCGCTGACCCCAGAGCCGATGTTGAAGTGATTGCCCTAGCCGCAGATATTTTACGGGCCGTGGGCTTACAGGAGTGGACACTCAGTCTTAACTCCGTGGGTACCCAACAGGATCGTCTCCACTATCGCGAAGCTCTAGTTAAATATCTACAACCCTATGCGGACGAGCTAGATGCCGACTCTAAGGATCGGCTCACCCGCAATCCGCTGCGGATTTTAGATAGTAAGGATGCCAAAACAGCGGCGATCGCCCAGGGTGCCCCCAGTATCTTGGATTACCTGAGTGAATCGTCTCAGGCCCACTTTCAGCGCGTTCAAGACCTGTTACAGCGCCTGGACATTCCCTTTACAATCAATCCCTGCCTTGTGCGAGGGCTAGATTACTACACCCACACCGCCTTTGAATTTCAGATGGAAGACCTGGGTGCCCAAAGCACCGTCTGTGGTGGCGGACGCTACGATGGACTCATCTCGGAACTGGGTGGACCCGAAACCCCTGCGGTGGGCTGGGCAATTGGCCTAGAGCGACTTGTATTGATGATGCAAAAACAATCTGCGTCTCTTACCTCCGGTGTCGATGTTTACTGTGCTGCGCGGGGTGAAGAAGCTGAGGCCCAGTCCCTAGCGATCTCCCAACGGCTAAGGCAAGGAGGGCTTTCTGTGGAAGTCGATCTCAGCGGCAGCGCCTTTGGCAAACAGCTCAAGCGAGCGGATCGCAGTGGGGCACCCTTGGGCATCATTTTAGGAGAAGAAGAAGCCCTCAATCAGACCGTTCAGCTCAAGTGGCTAACCTCCGGTGAACAGGCGACTATGGGCCAATCTGAGCTATTTGATCAACTTTCTGAGATTAAAGACAAAATAATGCTTTCTAATCCTGCCAAAAGGATATAAAGTACAACGAAGATTCAGCGGTGTTCTTCCCCAAAATGGTCAATTAACAGCGACAAGAATCTAGATTCTTCTGATATCAGAAGAATGCCAGAAGCAAGAGCGTCCCAGAGAGCATCATGGCTCCAAGGTCTTTTGTGTCCAAGGGTGAAGTGTGAGAAGTGAGTACAGCAAATCATGATTCAGTGGCAATTTCTGATTCAAAAAGAGGGAGATCAAGACTGGCTCCCCTTAGAGTCTCCTAATGTTGAGATTTTAGAGGGGCGCTACTACCTGATGGCGCAAGTGGGTAGCCCCTCAGTTCAGGTGGAAGTCCAAATTCGCCATGAGTATGAACTAGACGGCGTGCCCCAAGACGTGACCCAACGCAGACGCCAGCGTACCGATGCCGAGGGCCTATTGGAACTGTTTGGGCTAACGTATCTGCCCCCTGGCCTATGGGAACTCCAGTGTCAAATTGCTGGAGAACAAGGGTCTCCAGACAATACGCCGCCCCAAAAACTGTTTCTCCAGGTCTTAGCTCAAGACTTTGAGCTGTTATCTGATTGGGCTGTACCCGAACCCAATCTGGATGCAATGCAAAGCACTGATCCTGTCGCGGCACATCAACCTGTCGCCACAGCACCTTCTGCGCCCCCTCAGTCACGGCCCACCGTCCGACTGCCCGCCATTCCCAAAGAGATTGCGCCGCTGCCGCTCCGGTTGTCTGACCCCCTCAGTTTGCCTCCGATTATTTATCGTCCTTCTGCCATTGCAATGAGAGAGAGCAGTCCTCAACTGCCTAACTTTTTGCCCAGCGGTGATTTAATTGGCATTGATTTTCTGACCAGCGATTTGACGCCCATTTCTCCGCCTAAAGCAATAGAACCCCCTTTAGCGTTAACCTTCTTGCGTCGCGTCGCGAAGGCAACCGATCGCCAAGAAGCTTACAAAGCCTTTGAAACCTTGGCTCAACGTCAACGATTTTTGAAAACGTTGAATACGCTTGTCCAGGATGCACCCACTGAACGTGAGCTGCTGGTATCTAAGTAAGAATCGGGAATCAAATCAACCCAGGGACTGAAATCCCTAGGCATTCATTAATCTCGCTGCCCTAGCTTTCGCTTGAGGGCTTCTAGCTCCTCCTCCATTTCCAGCGTCTTAAACTTTGCCTCTAGGGGATCTACTTCCTCAAAGAAGCTTTTCTTAGGCGTTGCCGTGGCTTGCCAAGCTTGGGGGGTAGGAGGAGATTGTGGCGTTTTATTCTGAGCCTGCTGACGAATTTTGGCCTGAAGATCTTGGCGACGGCTGCGGATTTGTTCGGCTAGGATGTTGACCTGCTTAATCTGTTGCTGGGCCAGGGACATTTGCGCCCATTGCTGATTCCCCTGCCTAAGAAAAGCAGCCTCTCGCTCTTTTGCGGCTTCTGCAAGGTCAGGCCGCTTGGCTTGCTCTGCCTTGGCAATGCGCCCATGCCAAAGTTGAACCTCTTCGGCGGTTTTGAGAATGTTTTGCTGAGCCTGCTGCTCCTCCGCTGCAAGCTGTCGCAAGGTTTTTTGGGTATCGTTTTCTTGCTCGCGCAGTTGGTCCTCTAAAACCTGTAGCTCTAGCTCAGGATGGGCCTTCAAAAATTCATCCAGTCGCGCTTCTAGAAAGCGACTCATATCTTCAAATGCGCCCATGGTTTTCCCCTGGAGTAATCTTTCTATCGTGGGTTCTATCCCATCACGACGCCAGATTTAATTTTAATGGCGATCGCCTAAAACTGTTCTCCAATCCCCACGGCACGGGTTTCATTGCCCCGCTGTAGAATCGCCTGTCCACTTTTAACTTGGACGAACACCCAACCCGTTGAATCCACCACTTCACCAGGGCGAACATTTTGAGTGGAGCCATTACGAGAAATCAAGATTGCCGACCGAGTGCCCAAGTCTAAAATCGTATTAATTGTGACGCCAGATTTGGCCTGATGCCCCATGGGTAATGCCTGGGGCGCAAGACTGGAGGGCAAAGCGGGAGGGACGTAGGCGATCGCCCCCTGGGGTTGATTTCCGTTTAAGACGGGCAAACGATTGTTGATGGTGGAGAGTGCGATCGTTTGAGGCTGTTGGAGTTTGACCGCGCCAACAACGGGTATCTTCCGATCTTTGCCCACGAGTTTTGCAGGGAGTATCGCCCCAGCGGGTGGGGTTGCCAGCCCAACTGCTGGTGGTAGAGCAGTGGGGGGAATGGCGGCTAGTGCGCTGACCGCAAGGGGGGAAGGAGCAGGCAGAATATTTTCGGTGGACTGAAGGGTCTCGGTGACTTGAGTGGCAAAGGCGACATCTTGAGGCTGGGCAGCCGCCACAGCAGGAATCGCCGCCTGAACGGTCTCAGGAGAACGTGTAAATAAGTTGAACTGCGTAAAGACAAACAAGCTGACAGACCCTAAGAACGCACCCCAAGCCAATCCTGGCAGCAAAAAGGATTTTTCTTCAGCTTCAGGCGGCGCTGGCACTGGCTCTACGGCGTAGTATGGCTCCAGAATGGCATCCATTTCTACGTAGGGAATCAAAAGATTGTCCTGAAGCTCGTCAGTTTTAACTGAAAGGGCTAACTGGCTGGCAGCGGAAGGACGAGGTGACAGCACAGAGGGGTTGACGGATGGATTCTCTAACCCACTGCGATCGCCGTCTAGGTCATGGAATAGTTCATCCATGAGCCGAGCCGCATGATTTTCTACAAGATTGTTGTAGGAACCATCTCCAGGCTGGGTCGGGGGGTGCTTGGAGCCAGGGTTAATGCCAAAATTCTCAGCCATAGGTAATTCAGGGAGCGAACTCAGGGGACAAATATGATCGGTCTTTAAGGGTTGTTCTTTAAGTAGGTTACACGACCTTCCGTTAGTAGTGTTCACTAAAAATTAACAAAAGTTGCATAGCTGTATAAATCCAGTTGATTGATTTTTCCCAATCCTTAAGGTGGGCCTGGAATTCGGGCTAAGGCGATCGCCGCATTTTGGCCCCCAAATCCAAAGCTAAAACAAAGCGCCGCCGCTAGGGCCGCAGGTCGTGCTTCAAACACCCAATTTAGATCGTAAGCGGGCTGCACCAAACCAACACAGGGGGGCAGCATTTGTTGAGACAGCGCCATCAGGCTAAAGACGCAGCCCAACGCCCCAGATGCGCCCAAGGTATGTCCCGTTGCGCCTTTTGTGGAGCTTACGGCAGTGGTTGCGGGAAACATCGCCTGAATGATGGCGGCTTCCCGTTCATCATTCAGGGCGGTACCCGTCCCGTGGGCGTGAATGTAGCCAACCTGTTGGGGGTTGAGGCGACTTCTCCCCAGACAGTCTAAAACAGAAGATTTTGCCGCACTCCCATAGGGTTCAGGGGCGCTGCAATGGAAGGCGTCATTGGTCAAGCCAAACCCTAACACTTGTCCGTAGGGTCTTGCGCCACGACGTTCGGCATGGTCGCGACGCTCTAGCACCAGCAGGGCAGCGCCTTCTGCCAAAGCAAATCCTGAGCGCTGCCGATCAAAGGGAAACGCACCCGATTTACTGAGGGCACCCATGTTCTGAAACCCAGCCAAAGTTAATGGCGTAATGGGAGCTTCGGCAGCACCTGTGATGACGACATCACACTGCCCTGATTGAATCAGTTCTACGGCCTGGGCGATCGCCCAAACACCCGTAGCACAAGCGGCCCGAGGGGATAACACAGGGCCAGTCTGACGGATCTGCTGGGCAATCTGTACAGCAGGAGATTGTCCGTATAAATGCAGCCAAGATGCAGCCAGATCCACCTCAACAATCCGCCCCTCTCCCATCAATCGCTCCAGATCGGCCTGATATCCCCGACTGGAACCCACCACCACACCCCAACGGGTCGAAGGGTCAGGATTGGGGGGAAAGCGTGCATCGGTGATCGCCTCCTGAAGCACAGAGGCGATCAGGGGAGTAAGCCGCGTCGGGGCATCGCAAATCATGCCGAGAGGATAGGACGACAGCGTTTCAAAAGGGGCTTGGGGTCTAATCCCACAAGTCCCTTTAAGCAGCGCCTGCCAACTTTGGGGCAGCGTAGACCCTAGCGCACAGCGCAAACCCATCCCCGTGACCCATACGTCCGTCATGATGGCCTATGGCAAAACCGATGGTTTACGGCTTCAGATTTTCCAGACCCTTCGTCACCTTGGCAGACTCAATCTTGTCACCCTGGCGAATTTGATCCACGGTTTCCATACCGCTGGTCACGGTTCCAAATACGGCATAATCGCCATCTAAGTTCGTAGTACCAGGGGTTGTGAGCGCAACATAGAACTGGCTCGAAGCCGAGTCAGGCGTCATGGAGCGCGCCATCGCGACAGCGCCTCGGACATGCTTCAGCTTTGGGGCTTGGGTAATGCCAGCAGACTTGAGGGTCTTGCCATAGGTGGGAGCACCCGCGCCTTCGGGCCAAATTTCGAGGGGAATATTTCGAGGTTGGTTGGTTTTGGGATCCATAAACCCGCCGCTACCCACAGGGCCAGGGGCATTTTTAAGCTTGCTGAAGGGGTCTCCCCCTTGGGCGACAAAGCCAGGGACAACGCGGTGAAAGGCTGTACCTGGATACACACCTTGTTTTACAAGGTCTACAAAATTGCCCGCTGTCAGGGGCGCATCTGTGCCGTTGACTTCAATGGTGATGGGCTTGCCTTTGACCGTCAAAACCACGGTTGCCTTGCCATTGAGCCTGGGCTGCGCGCTGTTGGTGTTCGCAGCAATGGGGCTTTCCGTGCCCAAAACGGGCGTGGTCGAGGCACTGGCAGCCGCAGATGCTGTGTTGGTTGCAGACGACGCAGAATCACTCGGTGTGCCACAGGAAGACAGGAGTGCAATCAGGGCGATCGCCATCAAAGGTCGAGAAACAAACTTAATCATGGGTCTCAAAAATAAATCTCGCTCAAAAACAAAACGATTCAAGGTCAACGCAGGGTCAAGGTCAAAGTGAAGTCTCAACATAGGCCAAAAAACGCGAATGACCTATAGCCCTTCCATCGGAACACCTGCAAATCGAGCAATTTCTGCAGCCTGATCTTCAATCTGAGAAATGGGCAACGGCTGCCCAACCCGCGTGAGGGGGATATCGCCACGGCCCTTAATTTTGAGGTAAAGCGCGCGCTTGGGGCTTAGACCCTCTCGAATCAGAACGCGCACAGACTGGACATCACTCATCTTGCAAGTGAACTCCACCGTACGGTTTTTCCCAGGATAACCACGACGGAGAATTTTGGCTTGACCCGATTTGCGGTCAAACTCGTTGTAACCACCGCCAATATCCCAAAGCACCGTCAGCCAAAGATAAGTGGCCAGCAAAACACCCGCAACGCCGTAGAACCCCATTGCCACACCCTGGGGAATAAATATTAGGTCAACCGCATTGCCACCAGGCAAAAGGTTGATTTTAAAATAGCTTGACAGGCCAGCCAGCAAAAACCCGACCCCACCGATGGAGATAATGGTGGCCCACCAATAGTTGCTGAAACGCCTAGCGCCTAGAACCTCGTAGCGTAAAACAGTTTTATCTTGAGCAACTTGAGCAGTCATAGGAATTAGGAACTTTAACGAGCTGATATCAAGGCATCTCTAATTGAGTATAAGTTGCCAGTGAGGATAAGTTGCCAGTGAGTAATAAGTTGCCAGCAACGCCGATGCCGCAGAATGTTCTGGCGCACATCACTCAGAAAACAATTTACATTTCTTCATGATTCTAAAGATTGAATTAAGCGCGACTGAGGGAAAGATGCTGGCTCAAGGTTGCCTTATAGCATGCAGGGATTGTATTCTAGAGATTACTTGTTGTGAATCTGGGGGTTCCAAAACTGGGATCTCAGTTCTTCTACGACCACTCATAACTTGATGTTTCGTAAGAATTCCGTTATTTAATGGTTAAGTAACTTAACTATCGAGACGGCTACAAAACATAGTCAAGTTCTATGATTGGCCCTGTCCGGCTTGCTGGAGATCGGTCGGTTTTGACTGCCGATCTTTTCCGTAGCCGTTCCCAGGCGCTGCTGTTGCCTTTACAGTAGACATAAGGATCTTTTGGCGCTCTAGTCTCTCCCTAAGCTTTCAAGGCTTTATGGTTTTGCTAGCCGTTGGATCTAGATGGCCAGGATCTCTCATTTTTGATAGATCCCTAATGGAATCAACATTATTTGATGGCCTTGCCGCGTTTTTTTTGAAGCAAGAGGGTTTTGTTCCATGACCATAGCAATGGGGCGCGCACCAGAGAAGGGCGTATTTGACGTCATCGACGACTGGTTAAAGCGCGATCGCTTCGTTTTTGTAGGCTGGTCTGGGCTACTGCTGTTCCCCTGTGCCTTTATGGCCTTGGGCGGCTGGTTCACCGCTACAACTTTC
>JANLSD010000223.1:0-2934 GCA_031362245.1 Acaryochloridaceae cyanobacterium OTE_25_metabat_464
GCTGGGGTGGGGTAATGCAGGATGTTCGCTCCTTCTGTCTAACCCCTCAGCCATCCTCAACCCAATAAAACAGAACCAAATCTAAAACTCAATCATGGGCAAACCAACAGGCTTTATTGAATACCTCCGCGAAGTCGCTGCTGAAGTTTCACCGACAGATCGCATCCACAACTGGGACGAATTCCACCTCCCCATGCAGGAGGACAACCTCCGCACTCAGGGTGCCCGCTGCATGGACTGCGGCACCCCCTTCTGCCACACCGGAACCATCCTTAACTGCATGGCCAGCGGCTGCCCCATCAACAACCTGATCCCCGAGTGGAACGACCTTGTCTATCGCGGCCTGTGGGAAGAAGCCCTAGAACGCCTCCACAAAACCAATAATTTCCCAGAGTTCACAGGTCGTGTCTGTCCTGCCCCTTGCGAAGGCTCCTGCGTGCTGGGGATCACCAACCCGCCCGTCACCATCAAAAGCATCGAACACGCCATTATCGACAAAGGCTGGGAAGAAGGCTGGATTGTTCCTGAACCGCCTGCCCGTCGCACGGGCAAAAAAGTCGCCGTGATTGGCTCCGGCCCTGCGGGATTGTGTGCAGCGGCTCAGCTCAACAAAGCAGGCCACTGGGTCACGGTGTTTGAACGCGCCGATCGCCCTGGTGGACTGCTGATGTACGGCATCCCCAACATGAAGCTGGAAAAAGAAGAAGTGGTACTGCGTCGCCTCAAGGTGTTAGAGGCCGAAGGCGTGACCTTTACCTGCAACACCGAAGTGGGCAAAGACCTGCCCGTCGAAACCCTCCTCAAGGACTATGATTCTGTCGTGCTCTGTACCGGAGCCACCCGTCCCCGCGATTTGCCCATCGAAGGGCGGCAGCTCAAGGGCATTCACTTTGCAATGGATTTCCTGACCGCCAACACCCAAGCCGTCCTTAACCAAAGCAACGGTGAGAATTTCATCTCGGCTCAAGATGCAGACGTGGTGATCATTGGTGGCGGCGATACTGGCACTGACTGTGTGGGTACCTCCATCCGCCACGGTTGCCGCAGCCTCGTGCAGCTTGAAATTATGCCCAAGCCGCCTTCAGAAAGGGCTGCCAATAACCCCTGGCCCGAATGGCCTAAGGTCTACCGCATGGACTACGGACAAGAAGAAGCCGCCGCCCTCTTTGGAGACGACCCTCGGGGATACCTCACCACCTCCACCCATTTTGAAGGCGATGAAAACGGTCATGTAAAAGCCGTACATACCGTCCAAGTGCAGTGGACAAAGAACGAACAGGGGCAGTTTATTCCCCAACAGATTGCAGGGACAGAAAAAGTGCTGCCCGCCCAGCTTGTGCTGTTAGCCATGGGCTTCTTAGGGCCAGAGCAGCCCCTGCTGGATGCCCTAGGGGTTGAGCGCGATCCGCGCAGCAACGTCAAGGCAAACACCAATGATTATACGACGAGTCTCCCCAGTGTATTTGCCGCTGGCGATTGTCGTCGGGGTCAGAGCCTAGTGGTGTGGGCCATTAACGAAGGACGTGGCGCAGCTCGTGCTTGCGATCTATACTTGATGGGAAGCACCGATCTGCCTTAGTGGCTACTGTTAATCGTTTGTTTGAGACCGTTACTAGCAAAAGGAAAGAAGTATGCTTTTGGTTTCTCCTAAGACTGTCTATCATAATCTCGGATTATTAGATCAGGTCGATACTACAACCAGTGCCTCTTATCGACAAATGGCACAAGAAGCCCTGGCAGACTCAGACCTCAGCTTGACCTGGCGACAGGCGATCGCCAATCGGCTCAACAAAGCCAATCACCGCCTCGAAATGCAGCTTGCGATCGATAACGACAGCTACTAAGTTATTTTCAGCCACTTAAAGTAAAGCCTCCAAGCCTCCTTGGGGGCTTTATTCGTAAAAAAGGGAGTTGGGTGTTGAAAACGATATCTTTGCCTTCGGGTCAAACGATCACAGTCCTCGGCATGGGGACATGGTGCATGGGAGAGTCTTCTGACCAGCGCCAGCGGGAGGTCGCTGCTCTGCGGCATGGCATTGATCTAGGCATGACGTTGATCGATACTGCTGAAATGTATGGCGAGGGCGGTGCGGAAGAAGTGGTGGGTGAGGCGATCGCCCCCCATCGTTCCTCTGTCTTTTTGGTCAGCAAAGTCTACCCCCACAATGCCAGTCGCCAAGGCACCGTTGCCGCCTGTGAGCGCAGCCTTAAACGCCTTAAAACCGATTATTTGGATTTGTATCTTCTGCACTGGCGCGGCTCCGTTCCGTTGGCAGAAACCTTGGATGCGCTCAATACTCTCAAACAAACAGGCAAAATTCGAGAGTATGGGGTCAGCAACTTTGACCTGGATGATATGGAAGAGGCTGGGGGGTTGAAGTACGGTGATGCGATCGCCACCAATCAGGTGCTCTATAACTTAATGCGACGGGGGATGGAGTGGGATTTACTGCCCTGGTGTCGGCAGCAAAAGATCCCCATCATGGCGTATTCGCCTATAGAGCAGGGACGGTTGTTGAACCATAGCGTCTTACAAACGCTCGCTGAGCAGCATGGTGTGACGTCGGCTCAGATTGCGATCGCATGGCTCTTGCACCAACCCCAAGTCATTGTCATTCCCAAATCTAGCACCATTGCCCATATTGAGCAGAACTACGCAGCCCTCAAGCTTCAACTCAGTGTCGAGGACTTGGCCTGTTTAGATACGGCGTTTCCACCACCTCATAAACGAGTGGCGCTCCAAATGCTGTAGTAGAAATGCTTATTTAATAAGCCAAGCGAAATGTGGCTTAACACAACCCAAGCAAGAACCCAAGTACAACACCAATTGCTACGCCTGTTAAGCCCCCTGCTGCGGTCGGGAGAAAAGACCAGTCCGTATGATGATGATTTGCAGACTGGGGTTGTGAGAGATTGAATTCTGCGGAAGCTTGG
>JANLSD010000237.1:0-8047 GCA_031362245.1 Acaryochloridaceae cyanobacterium OTE_25_metabat_464
GCTGGGGGGGCTGGGGGGGCTGAGTGCAAGGTATATGGGTTATCCGAACAGTATTGAAAGCGAAGGCGTTTATCCTTAGGCTCTCGAAATCAAAATTAGACTTCTTGTGCAAATCTTTGAAGCCATCGAGAAAAAATATGCAAAGCATAGCGAATCTTGAAGACAGCATCCTTGTAAATTTGCGGCAGCTTCCCCCAGCAAAACAGCAGGAGGTTCTAGACTTTACAGAATTTTTAAGACAGAAAACGGTATCAGTCTCTAGTGCTCACAAGCCAACCCTGCGAGAGATCGCGGCAATGCCCCTCTCAGAACGGCATAAAATCTTGGCATCATCCATTGCGGCAACAGCGCAGGATTTTTTGACTGACCCAGAACTGACAGAGTTTGCGGCCTTAGATGAAGACTGGGAACTAGATCGTGTCTAATCCAAAACGCAGTGAGATTTGGTTGGTTGATCTCAACCCCACCAGAGGTCAAGAGATTCAAAAAACTCGTCCAGTTGTCATTATTAGTTCTGATCTCTTCAGCCCAATTGCCATCAGAATAGCGATTCCAATTACGAGCTGGCAGGAAAAATTTGGCGATCGCCCTTTTATGGTTCGCATTGATGCAAACCCAGACAATGGACTGAATCAAGACTCTGCTGGAAATCTTCTCCAAATCCGCAGCCTTTCGACTGAGAGATTTATTCGTAGGGTTGGTCAAGTGACAGACGAAATTCTGCAAGAACTCCTATCGGGGCTGGTCATTTGTATTGATTATGAGCAAAAGCCTTAGTAACATTACTCTGCTTGGGTTTCGTGCCTCAACCCAACCTACCTAACTACCTAATTTTTCTTGAAATAAACTCAGTTTTATAATTCAATTATCTCCTCAAGAAATTTTACTGCCGTCGCCTCATTAACATCAGTTTCTGGATTTTGTATAAGTCTATTTATAGTCTTTCCTTCAAACTGGGTAACTCCTCTAGAGTTTCTTCCAGCCCAGTGCTTTAAGAGAACCGTTGATTTCAATAGTTTAATTTGAAACATAGAAATCAAGACAGTATTAACAATCTTTGTAGGGTCAACTCCAACAAAATAAAACATAAAGACAGAACGTTCAGAAGACAAGAACTCAAGCATTTTATCTAGATTGTAAGCCTTTGGATTTGAGCTGAGTATCATAATTTTTGTCTTTACGTCTGTCTCTGTGAAAAACTTACCAAAGTCTCTTGTATAATCACCAAGGGAGTTTTCTGTTTTGAACTGGGGTAATCCTTTGTCTCCACTCTTCAAAGCAACTATGAGATCTTGCCTTAGTTTTTCATCATCACCAGCAATAAGGTACTCAATAATTCTTCCTCTGACATTGACGTTTTCTATGAGAGCGGCCAGCAAAATTTCATTTTTAAACCTAAAAACTATATCATCTAAATGCTTCTTTAATACCGATATTTCTTGCGATGATATGAATTGCGATGCTCTTTGTGGAGCTTTAAGAATTAATTCTTTTGCAACAGGAGTAACATTAAATTTTATACCTGTTGGACTAATATTAGTGGTAGCCTCAACAAGCCTTGGCAGATTCGTCTCAAATCCAATTCCTGCATGGATATTGTAAAGTCTCTCGAAGTTCGATGGAACATTTTTTATACCCTCTAGCTCTCGCATTATATCTGATCCGTTAAAGCTACCGCGTATGTTATTTTCCCTAAGCTCCTGTGAAGTATGGCTAATTTTTTTCAAAAATGATGAATTTGTGAGAACAAGATGGTTGATAGTAGGCGTTACAAGACAGACAATTACTGGCCTATCATCAACTTTTTGAAGATTAGAAAGTGATAACACAGTATTGCTAAAGCTAGCGCTATTAGAGGAACTAAATCTAATCGCAAATTCTCTACAGTAAAAGACACTACGGTCTTTCGTTAGATTGAAATTGCTTACAATAATCTTTGTTAGCCTTGCCTTATCGTTAATGCCATTATTATCTTCAACTATAGCTAGGAGCGGTTGTAAAAAGTCAAACATTAAATAGCTCCAGATTCATTGGTTCGCTGCTATTTTTTGACTTTGTTGTTTTTTGATCACTCAAGCTATTGCGCTCCCAAAAATAACCATCGTGATAACCTTGGATTGAATTATCTTCATCGGCACGATTCAGCCTCTTTATTGCTATTTGACAATAAAGTGACTCCAGCTCAACCCCTGCAAATTTTCTGTCTAGTTTCTTAGCTGTTACACATGTTGTGCCAGAACCTAGAAATGGGTCGAAAACAAAATCTCCTTGTTTAGAACTCGCTAGAATTAACTTTGCAATTAGCTTTTCTGGCTTCTGAGTTGGATGGTCTGTATTTTCAGGCATTGACCAAAAAGGGATTGAAATATCAGTCCACAAATTCGACGGATGAGTTAATCTATAGTTGCCTAAATTCGTTTCTTCCCAATCTTTTGGCTCTCCAGATTTATGGCGGTAAGGTGCAATAACTTTTCGCTTTAATTTCACTGCATCAACATCAAAATAATAGTCGTTAGAGACTGTACAGAACCATATGTCTTCTGAACAATTCTTCCAGTTTGCATTAGCTCCTCTTCCCTTTTCACGCTCCCATGTAATCCGATTTCTAATTACGAAGTATTTTTGCAAAACGCTCTGAACTGAGCTTGATGATTGCCAGTCACAGCATACATAAATTGAAGCATTCTTTTTTAGGCATCTCAATAATTGTTTTACCCAACTATCCAGCCAGTTTTCATAGCTTTCTGATGTACGCTTAGAAAATTTATTGCCTGCAAACTGCTTATCGAGGTTGTAGGGGGGATCAATAATTAAAAGATCAATGAAGGCTTCAGGTAGATAATTAGCACAAGAAAAAATATCTTGATTGATCACCTTATTTTCAATAGCTGTAGTAGTCGCAGGACTTGTCAGTGTAATGGTTTTATCAAGCAGATTTTCCATTTCTTCTGCTGTTATTGTAAGTGTGCGATTACGAGGTGCACGCTTCTTTTCACTAGGCTTATCACTTTTATTTATCTGTGTATTTCTCACAAAGATTATCCTCTAACAACTCACGAATGAAGCATTTCAAACTTTCAGATCATCTTGTAGACTAACAGAATCAGCGCGTATGTAATCGTTGACGAGACATTACAATTTAGTACATAGGGACAACATTCAACAAAACAAACCATTTTTTGAATGGTTTGAAATAGCCTCTAGGCTATATGAGGCTTTTCAGCCTGATGCGAGAGGTAGACTTTTGAGAAAAGATGTGCAATGGCTAATCTTCGTTCCCAGAGACCACAAACTCCTGACCAATCTAGCAGTCAGACAGATTATCTTAGCAATCATAAAGGATTAAGACGATGAAGAAGTTGTGCGCATCATCAGCGCCCGTAAAACAACAAGGCAAGAACGGAGGGCTTATGAACAAGGAAACTTCTAAGCATTTGACCGCCAAACAAAAAGCGCGGCTTGACGCCTTGTCAAGGCTGCCGGATGATGAGATCGATACAGACGATATTCATGAAGTTCAGGATTGGAGCGGAGCCAAACGGGGTTTGCTTTATCGCCCCATCAAGCAGCAGCAGGCAGGGACTTGAGGGATATTTTGAGGGGCAAACACTCAACAAAATGATGGGTGATCGCAAACCCCTAACTCGTCTCGGAGTGAAGCGGACGATCGCCAATCTCTAGTACAGCCGAAGTGAAAGGGGCGATCGCCCACCTACCCCTAAACCCCCATCGCAACCTGTTGAAACGGCTCACCCTCCTGATGCTGTGAAATCTGGATAATAACCTTCTGATCCAGCTTTCTTAAAAAGCTAAATAGCCTTCCCTCAGAAAACAAATGATATTTCCCCTGCATTAAATTAGAAACCTCTGGTTGTTTGATATCCAATAAAGTAGCAATATCCTGCTGTTTGAGACCCCTATCCTTCAAAATTTGCCGCACCGAAAAGCCAAGCTGGGCACGAGTCAAAAGTTCATCCGCCTCCTCAAGTCCCATATCAGCAAATACATTGCCACTGCTTTCAACATAGTCATGGGTCGATGTATCGTTCATTCTTGCTCCTCCTGTTCTAGTGCGATCGCCATTTTGTATCGGCCTTTGATTAAATCAATATCCTTCTGTGCGGTTTTTATACCCTTTGGGGATTTCTTTTGAAAAGCATGGAGAACATAGACCCGCTCCCCAATTTGAACTGCATAGACTGTTCGATAGGTATCCGTATCAAATCGAGTCACAATTTCAAATACGCTGCCACCGACTCCCTTAAACGGTTTTGCATTGTCCGGCGTACTGCCTTTCTGTACATCAAACAGAGAACTCCCAATATCCCTGCGAACCTCGACAGGAAAAGCTTTGACCTGCTTGAGGCTATCCCCTACCCAGACAACAGATTTTACTTGTGGATCGCTTTCGTTTGACACGCTTAAATCTTTACTCTATAAGTATTTACTTATAAAAACAAGACTCAAAACCTGAACTTAATCGTTGGCAGGATTCAATCAAGGCTGTGTGCTTAGAGTTTCCGTCAAGGGGAGTTTGGAGGAAAGGGGCGATTACCCCCACCCTCTTAATGTGACGTATTTACAGACGGTAGCTTTTGCGGCACCAAGCAATAACCCATCGCCTTCATAATAGAAATGACATTTCCAAGACGTGGATTGCCATCACCAGATAACGCTTTTTGTAGACCCTGCCGAGTCATGCCCGTTTTTTGAGCCATATCGCTAATGCCCCGCACACGGGCAACAACACGCAACGATGCCAATAAAGCGCCCGTATCGTTATCCTCTGCAAAATCTTGAAAAATCTCCATTAGATAATCGTCAACCTCCTCAGGATGATCGCGAAAATACCCTTCAGTAAACTCATCCAGCGTTCTAAGCATTCTCACGGCTTTTATCCTCCTTCCAGTTTATCTGTCATTAATGCAGACTCTTGGTGCAGAGCGATCGCCGCTCTTTAGTACAGCCGAAGTGAAATGGGCGATCGCCCATTTCCAACTAACTTTGGTGATGCTGAAGATCAGGCAGCTTGCCAGTACGGAGCCATTCCATCATGAGATAGGGATGAACAATATGGACGGTACAGTCTGGACTCTGAAGAATGGCATATCGATCTAGAGCGACCACAGCCGTATTTTTTGTAATGAAATCCTTGAAATTCGCGGTAATGAGAAAATCTGCCCGTCCGGCTATCGCCGTTTCTAGGACATGACCATCCTCTGTATCTCGCAGCGGAATCACACCCGTGCCCCCTAAAGTCAGTTGAGGACTGGCTCCCAAAGCTCCTAGATGGGCATAGGCGGCAATCGCACTGAGGTAAGCGTCAGCCGTTTGCTCCGAGACTTTGAGGTCTTGAGTCAGGGCTTTGCGAAGGCGATTGAGCATCCCCCAGGAGATCACAAGCTGGACGGGTTGAGAGAGACAAGCACCTTGCCGAATCATGGCAACCAGGTTCTGGGATGCGGTGTTTTCTCTGCCTTTGCCGTCTGCTAAAAGCGCCGCGCACCAAATATTGAGGTCTAGGCAAACCCGCAGGATCTCTGACATGGTGTTCTAGCGAGTCAGAGTAACCGCAGTGTCTAAAAACTCATCTTCTGTTTCAAGTATGCCAAGGTGTTCAGTTTTGAGTTCTTGTACGACCTGTTTGTGTGCCATTGCATATTGAGCGTGAAGTAAGGTTCGGGCAATGTCTTGAGAGATTTGCTCGATCTCTTCAGGGGTTCCCAGTGCTTCAATCTGTCGCCAAGCGGCTCGCGCTTCTTCGGGTAAGCCTACAAAAAACTTTACGGCGGTTCCCGCAATCTGCGCTTTTTTGCGATGCTCTCGCTGAGCGATCAATTCGATTCGGTTGGCTGTTTGGGCATCGGTGTAGGCAGAGATGGTTTTACCCGCCATGGTATCCTTTTGCTGTAGATTCTATAGAAATTATAGTTTCTATAGAGCTTTGGTAGTGCAGGAGCGTTAGAAGTTCCTTGTTGTAAATGACGATTACCTTGAATTGTGGACTTTGTAGCAAAAGGGCAGTTTTGATTTTTCGAGAAAATTTCTTATAATGCGCTAACGCTACAGTTCGGGGTGTTTAGGCTTCTTAGCCAGCCGAAGGAGTTTATCCATTAACCTTTAAAACGGGAGGAGTGACCGACCTAAACGGTGGCCTTGGGCAACTCTACAGCCTAAGGGAAAACTCCTATCCAAAAAAAATTAATGAAACTTTTTGAAAAGAATTGCGTGGTCGAAATTTTCGGCAACGTGGAAGTTGATTTTGGTGTTCACTTAGATCAATACTGGAAAAACTCGCCGTTCGAGGACGTTTTTCAGTTCGAAGATCAGGAGATTATCAGAACGACGACGAATCCCCGTCATTGCTTCGCTAAAGATTGCTGGAACGAACCCGTAGACCAAACTCCTGAAGGTGAGTGGACTTGCTTTTGTCACCTCCAAGAAGGGGTGAATTAGGGGTAATTCCGCAGCGGATCATCCTTTAGAAATGTAGGGTGGGCAATTAATTGCCTACCCTACATTTCCTCGTCCCTTATATGGCGTAGACACTTCCAATCCACGGATTCATGGGTCAACGCTTCGCCAGTAGGCACGTCGTTCATGGGGTTCTACCCTCTATGCATTTCTCGTCAAGATGTCATCTCTATTTTGCGACTATAGACAGACTCGACGCAATGAAGGGCGATCCGCCGTCAAGAGGAACTGGGGGAACGTGGGCGATATCCGAGCCGTGTTCATCGGTTTTCAGGAATATTTGTATGTACAGCAACAAGCCGCATAGCCCGTCAAAACCCTAACCCAGTCGATTTTTGAGCCAGAGCCGGAAAAGCGGAAGTGCGATCGCATACCCTTCCTTCGGCCCATAAATCAGCCCCTTTTGCTCCAGACTCGCCAACGCACCCTGAAGCCCACCCCCCTTAGACAACTGATGCTTTTGGACATACTCACGGGCATGGGGACTATCGGTAGGATCGATCGCCAAACTCTCTACCACCCGTGCCTGGATCGGCGGCAATAGCAGCAGCAACGACTCAAAGGTCGTAGACAAATCATCAATCAGGGATTGAGTACTGCGGTGGACTTGATCTAGCTCAATCAGCGGCGATTGCCCTGAAGCCTGACCCTTGAAGGTCTCTAGCTGAACATAGGCTGCAGCGCCATAGTCCACCCAAATCCGTCGTGCAAGGGTGCTGGCATCTCCCATATGGCCTTGGACAGAGCGGAGAAAGAGCGCCAAGGCATCCCCATCAAACTTGAGACCTTGAGCAGCCATACTCCCAATGGCCCAGTCTTCAAGATTTTGCCTTGAGAGGGGCGGTAAGGTAATGACCTTAAGACTGCTATTGAGCGCCCACGGTTCTGGAATCGTCGCAATCACCGCATAGCTCACGCGGCTTTGACGCTGGATTTCTTCGCGTAAATAGGCTTCCCACTGATTCGACCGATCCCATGCTCGAATGTGAGGGAAGTTCTCAAACATAAACACAATGCGGCAATCTAGCTTTTCTGCCAAAAACTGAGGCAAGGTCAGCAACGCCTGCAACACCGTCCAAGCCGCTTGCCCCGTTGCCGTCCAATCTAAAACCGTGCGATGGGCCGCTTGCTGATACTGAACCACACTGCCACCCTGACTCCACTGCTCCACCCAAAGCCGTTCTTGAGGGCTAGCAAATAGATCCAGCAGCCCCTCTGCTAAAAGCCTTAGAAAGCGATCGGACGTGGTGGCCCGCAGACAGTCTAGCTCCAGCACCCTTGCGCCGATGTGGGTCGCCGCGTGGCGAATGAGGGTACGTCGCCCGCTGCCCGTTACCCCCGTTAGCATCAGATCGCCATCCGCTGCGAAGGCTTGACAGATCAGGTCTAACTCAACTTGATGACCCACAGGGGAGGACGGATTGAACAAAGACTGCATGGGTTAAGTCAGGTAAATACGCTCAAAATCCGAAGGCTGCTGTGATGGAAAATCCAATGGTATGGATTAATAAATCCCCCTTTCCATCTCAGCAAGATTCAGTTGATACTAAAATATAGTTTTTATAATAGTGCT
>JANLSD010000246.1:0-1981 GCA_031362245.1 Acaryochloridaceae cyanobacterium OTE_25_metabat_464
CAAACCGCTGCTGAAACGGCGCTAAATTTGCCGGATAGCCATTTGAAAGAGGTGCAGAAGAGGTATTGCGATCGACGTGATTTCCTAATCCAAGGGTTAGAAGAACTGGGCTGGAGTATTCCTAAAACTAAGGCCACAATGTACCTTTGGGTGCAGTGCCCTCCTGGAGCTAGCTCTACAGATTTTGCCCTCAAGCTATTGCAAGAAACGGGCATTGTGGTAACGCCGGGGAATGCGTTTGGCTCTGGCGGCGAAGGCTATATGCGGATTAGTTTGATTGCAGAGTGCGATCGGCTTGAAGAGGCGCTGAGTAGAATGAGACAGGCGAATATTACGTTCAATATGCAATCGGTTTAAACTAGAGACCGTGATTGTCTTAAAGTCGTCGATACCGTTTGCTGCGTCACTTCAATTACGGTGGGAGGGTTTGTATGATTAGCTTCAGCCAAATTCAAGCCGGTTTTTGTGAATAACGTATTGACATTGTAAATACGTTTTACCTATGATTGAGAGCATGAATGTGTACTTCGTGCTCAACGGCATTACCTTTGTCTGGGACAACCAAAAAGCAACGTTTAACCCTGCCAACCACGATGGAATAACCTTTCCAAGGGCTGCCGAAGTCTTCTTCGACCCGTTTCTAATTGTCGTTGATGCTAGTCGAAACGAAGAAGCGCGAGATGCTGTCATTGGATTAGACGCTCGGTGGAACCTACTATACGTGGTTCATATTGAGCGAGAGGATAAAGTCATTCGGATTATTTCAGCACGTAAAGCAACTCGTCAGGAGAGAACACAATATGAAAATTGAAGCAATAGAGCAGCGATTAGATCGAAATCGTCCCATGACGAGTGTCACGATTCGGATGCCAGAGGATGTTGTAAATGACTTAAAGAAGGTTGCGCCGTTATTGGGATTT
This sequence comes from Acaryochloridaceae cyanobacterium OTE_25_metabat_464, assembly GCA_031362245.1. GTDB lineage: Bacteria > Cyanobacteriota > Cyanobacteriia > Thermosynechococcales > Thermosynechococcaceae > JAAURS01. Next base: position 921 of record JANLSD010000246.1, read on the forward strand.
TCAGGTTATCAGCCCTTAATTCGAGCTTATATTGGACAAGGTTTGCGTGTTGATTTAGAACGGTTTGAGAGTGAGACTGTGACAGCGTTGATAGCCAGTCTGAAGCGCCGTGGAGTCAGCGATGCAGTAATTGATGAAGCATTAAACGAAGTGGTTCATTAAGGATGACTGAAGTTCAACTCAACTTAGTCGTTATTCGGTCTATTGATTCAGAGAAAGCGTTCAAGTTTTATCAAATGTTAGGTTTGCACTTCGACAAGCATCGACATGGCAATGGTTTGGAACATTTTTCCTGCGAGCTAGGACAAATAACGTTCGAGATTTATCCCAAAACTGCTCAAGCAGAACCAACAACAGGAACTCGATTGGGATTTCAAGTTTCTGATTTAGATTCACTCATAATTAGACTCCAGCAGGAAGATATCACCGTGAACACAAAACCCACAGCTTCAGAATGGGGGCAAAGGGCAGTGGTTATCGATCCTGATGGGCATCGGGTAGAGTTAATTCAGATTTAAGGTGTTTTATTGATGTCGATTCAACTAGCAGAATCTGATCCACAGATTCTGGAATGTTTTCCAGTATTGTCTCAATTACGTCCACATCTGAAGCAATCAAATTTCTTGGCACAAATTCAGCAACAGAAGCGGCTTGGTTATCAACTTGTCTTTGTAGAACAAGATAGTCAAATTGTGGCTGTTGCCGGATTTAGTATTTCTGAATGTTTGGCATGGGGACAGTTTTTGTACGTCTATGATTTGGTCGTTGACGAAGCAGTGCGGTCAAAGGGATATGGGCAAAGTCTCCTAGAGTGGCTGATAGGGTTTGCTAAAAACCACAATTGCCAGCAGTTACATTTAGATTCAGGGGTTCAGCGTTTTGATGCTCATCGTTTTTATTTACAGCAGCGCATGAACATCACTAGTCATCATTTTTCTTTGATTTTATGATGATTGGACAAAAGATCTTTACTAGTACAAGATGGCGGAGATTTCTCCACCATTGTTGTGTGAAGATTATGGAAAGCCCATATCAGTTCTAAAGTTTTCAATGGTTGAGAT
>JANLSD010000331.1:0-6624 GCA_031362245.1 Acaryochloridaceae cyanobacterium OTE_25_metabat_464
CCCTAGTGCATCGTAAACACCGCCAATTCCAGTGAGTACAGTCGCTTCTCCACTGCGATCGCCCACAGCCTTATAGAGCGGCAATGCTTGGGCATAGTAGTTAAGGGCTTTCTGCTTGTCCCCTAATGCATTGTAAGCAAGGCCAATGTTATTGAGGGTGGTCGCTTCTCCACCGCGATTGTCTACAGCCTTATAGAACGGCAATGCCTGGGCATAGTAGTCAAGGGCTTTCTGTTTCTTCCCTAGTGCAGAGTAAACAGCACCAATATTATTGAGCGTGACCGCTTCCCCATCGCGATCGCCCATAGCCCTACGGAGTGGCAATGCCTGGGCATAGTAGTTGAGGGCTTTCTGTTTCTCCCCTAGTGCAGAGTAAACACTGCCAATATTATCGAGCGTGGTTGCTTCTCCATCGCGATCACCCACAGTCCTAGATAGAGGTAATGCCTGGGCATAGTAGTCGAGGGCTTTCTGCTTCTCCCCTAGGTCATTGTAAACACTGCCAATACCAGTGAGTGTGGTCGCTTCTCCACTGCGATCGCCCACAGCCTTACTGAGCGGTAATGCCTGGGCGTAGTAGTCAAGGGCTTTCTGCTTCTCCCCTAGTGCATCGTAAACAGCACCAATATTATTGAGCGTAGTGGCTTCTCCTCTGCGATCGCCCACAGCCTTACTGAGCGGTAATGCCTGGGCATAGTAGTCAAGGGCTTTCTGCTTCTCCCCCAGTGCAGAGTAAACAGCACCAATATTATTGAGCGTGTTGGCTTCTCTAGCGCGATCGCCTACAGCCTCGTAGAGCGTTAATGCCTGTGCATAGTAGTCAAGGGCTTTCTGCTTCTTCCCTAGTGCATCATAGACACGACCAATATTATTGAGCGTGACTGCTTCTCCAGCGCGATCGCCCACAGCTTTACGGAGCGTTAATGCCTGGGCATAGTAGTCAAGGGCTTTCTGTTTCTTCCCTAGTGCATCGTAAACAAGACCAATATTATTGAGCGTGACCGCTTCCCCATTGCGATTGCCCAAAGCCCTAAAAAGCGGAAATGCCTGGGCATAGTAGTCAAGAGCTTTCTGCTTCTCCCCTAGGTCATCATAGACACGACCAATAAAAATTAGGCAAATCGCTTGACCCTCTTGTTGGCCTAAACCTGCATAGAGTGGAACTGCTTCTTGAAATTTCACAAGGGCTTGTCGCAGCGATTCCGCAGTGCCCTGCTGATAAAGCCGTATCCCCTCATCTTGAACTGCTTTTGCTGCCAAAGCCTTTGCTGACGCTGCGGTGGGCTGCTGGCTCACCCGCAAAAGTTGGGCAAACGTCATTTCCCCACTCCCCATCAAGCAACCCACCCCCATCAGTAAAAGGCATGGGCCATAGCTTAGACTCAGCCGCAGCTTTTCTATTGCACCCGTCTTTTTAGAAATAATCTTCATTGCAACCTCACACCCACACTTGTTAAAAGACCTGACATTTATACTGCCAAATACGGCAGGTATCGCTGAAGTTCTTCAGTAAAAAGAGTTTAGGTGATGAAAGCTGTCAACTTAGACCACGTTACTGTTTCTGTAACCATATACACATAGATCCACTGCACTAGGAAGGGTTAAGAATAAGGTGAGCGATCAGATTAATTAAACAAGCCATTCGCTGAAGCGCTGGCAGCGGTCGTATCCCTCAGTTTTCGCATAGTCTCTCTTCAGTACTGGCTCTAACCCCAGCTTAGGTTGACTAGGGATACCTCGGATATGATGAGGCGATGAAAATAGGTACAGCCTGATGAAAACCCAAGTCCGTGAATCGACCCAACAGCTCTCAGGGGCTGCCGAAACACTCTTGTTCACCCTGTATGCGCGTGCCCTAGAAACCCAACGCCCTGAACCACTCTTACGCGATCCGAAAGCAGTAGAAATCTTCAACCATTTAGATCACGACTTTTCTAAATGGGATGGTGCCTGGAAAACCTTAGTCGGGACGATCGCCAGAACCCTAGAGATTGATCGCCTTGTCCTTCAATTTATGGCTCAACATCCAGACACCATTGTTCTAAACCTCGGTAGCGGCTTATGCACAAGATATTTTCGATTAAAGCCTACACAAGCCAATTGGTATGAAGTTGACATTCCTGAAGTCATTGAGCTGAGACACAAATTTCTCAATGAAAGCAAGCACTATCATTTTCTCGGATTCTCGGTGCTGGATGATGTGTGGATGAGCCAAATTCGACGAGAGGCGAATCAGCCTGTTTTGGTTCTCATGGAAGGGCTATCCATGTATCTCACAGAAGATGAAAACCGCTCTCTTATTCAACGCCTTCAGTCCCATTTTGCCCCTTGCACAATAATATTTGATGTTCATAGCCGGAACTATGCGCCACAAATTAGAAACACAGATGCAGTGTCAAGGAGCAGTGCAATTCTAAAATCAGGGCTAGATTCTGCCCAAGAAATTGAAGCATGGAATACAGGCTTAACGGTCATTAGCGAAACCTCTTTGTCCAAAAGACTGGCGTTATACCCTCAACGCTTGCCCTGGTGGATTCGTCCATTGCGACATTTGCTGTTTAAGCTTCAGCCTCAGTTAAGTGAGGTATGGCGACTGATTCAGGTGCAAGCTTCAGTTTCTTAGCCCTATGCCGCTATGGCATCCCTCCTAACAAGGGGATGCCATAGTCCAAATACTCGCTGCAACAGTTCCTGCTGAAGCTCTAGCAGCGAAAGCTAGCTCTTTGAGAGGGTGATGCATCCAGAGTCCGCCTTTCCTGTTTCATCGCCTTAAGGACTCGCAAGCTATTCCTTCACTGCCATCTACCAGTTAGAGCAAACAATCCTCTTGCGCTTAACACGGTCAGACATGGCATGATTGAGGATGCTTTTTTGATATCTCCTACATGGCTAAGAACCCCTTCGATCAGTTCTCCAAACAGCTTCTAGAAGAGGTTTTGGCCCCTTATGGCACCGTCGAAATCAGCCTTGAAGTTGCTGGCGAATCTCAGTTTGTCGATGTCTTCTTTGAGCCATCCACCAATCAGGCAATCACACCTCAAGCGTTAGGACTGCTGGGGCGCATTGCTCAAACGCCATGTCTGCTTGAACCGTTTAGGAATCAGCCTTCAGCGTTCGAGATTCGCAGTTGTCTCCAAAAGCTGTATCACGTACATGGCACGTATCTCCGCAAAGCAAAGCGAGAAAAGGAGTCTATCGCAGAAGGCGACTTGCCACTGTTATGGATCTTTGCCTCATCCGCTTCCGATGCCCTTCTCAATGGCTTTGGCGCATTCTCCAGTGAGGATTGGGGGTCTGGTGTCTATTTTCTCCCCCCTTCATCACAAGCCGCTATCGTTGCCATTAACCAGCTTCCCCGTAATGAGGAAACCCTCTTTTTAAGGCTGCTCGGCAAGGGTCAAACGCAAAAGCAGGCTGTCGATGAAGTCATTGCAATTGATGCGAGGGAACCGAAAAGGGCAGTTATACTGAGGTTACTGTCCAACTGGAAAATTAGCATTGAGATTACGGGACAAGTCGAAGCAGAAGAGGAGCTAATGATGGCCTTAACGCAAGCTTACTTGGAATGGGAACAACAGACGGAGCAGCGTGGCGAACAGACTGGTGAGATTAGACTCATCCTCCGCCAACTGTCGCGTCGTATGGGCACCCTTCCCGCCAACGTTGAAGCTCAAATTCAAGCGCTAGCTCTTCCCCAGCTTGAAGCTTTTGGTGAGGCATTGTTGGATTTTTCTGAGGTAGAAGATGTGACCCAGTGGTTGCGAGGGCATGACTGAGGCGGCAATTCACCCCCAAAGATGGCCGATAGGCTTGATTAGAGGCGAATTGAGGCGGTTAATTCAGTTTAGAAATCACCCTATTTAGAGAAAATGGGGTGAAAATCGGGGAGCGTTCCGGTACGGTTAATGGGCCAAAACCGGAAGGAGGCACGCCCTACAATATCATCCTTACTCACAAGTCCCCAACAGCGACCATCGTAGCTATTGGTACGGTTGTCTCCTAAGACTAAAACACTGCCCTTAGGAATGGTTTCGGGCTTTGACAAAAAGGATTTGTCGCCACCGCTCGGTGAACCCATGCAGGTTTCGACCCGAGTTGGAGCGCCATTGGCAACATAGGCTTCTGAGAGACGATGGTTATTGACATAAACGCTCCCGTCTTTAAGTTCAACGAGATCGCCCGGTGTGCCAATCACCCGCTTAATAAACGCATCGTGATAGTCCTCAGATTTGAGGGTTTTGGTGGGGTTAAACACCACCACATCACCCCGCACAGGCTCACGAAAGTAGTAGCTAATTTTTTCAATAATGAGGCGATCATTGATTTGCAGCGTAGGCTCCATCGAGCCAGAGGGAATGTAGCGCGCCTCGGCCACATAGGTACGGATGCCAAACGCCAGCAGTAAACTTAATCCAACGGTTTTAGCCGCCTCTAGCCACCAAGACTCTTCCTGAGATGATTTCGTCATAGATTTCGTTCAATCAACCTTGCGTCAATATAAATTAGGTTGCCCAGTTCGTCATTCTTTTAAGATACCGCGATCGCATTGCCGAATGAGTCAAAAACTGACAACAAGACAGTGCACCTCAGTGCATTGACGAGAATGGAGAGACTCAGTTCCTGATATTTTGTGCGGTTCACCGTGAGGGGCTGAGGACGGAAGCGCAGATCCTATGGCGCTGTCAACGCAAGATTCTGCAAAAATAGAAGGGAGGACTCTTAGGAACGATATCCCCATGCCCGATAATCTTCGCAGCCAAGCCATCACCCAAGGAATCCAGCGATCGCCCAATCGGGCCATGCTGCGCGCCGTCGGCTTTGGGGATGCTGACTTTACCAAGCCCATTGTGGGGCTTGCCAATGGATTTAGCACCATCACCCCCTGCAATATGGGGATTGATTCCCTTGCCACCCGTGCCGAGACTGGACTCAGAACCGCCGGAGCTATGCCCCAAAAGTTTGGCACCATCACCATCAGCGACGGCATTTCGATGGGCACCGAGGGCATGAAGTACTCTCTGGTGTCCCGTGAGGTGATTGCCGACTCCATTGAGACCGTGTGCGCGGGTCAAAGTTTGGATGGCGTACTGGCGATCGGCGGCTGCGACAAAAACATGCCTGGTGCCATGATTGCGATGGCACGGCTCAATATTCCTGCCATTTTTGTCTACGGCGGCACCATCAAGCCCGGACATTATGACGGTAAAGACCTCACTGTGGTGAGTTCCTTTGAGGCCGTGGGCCAATTCAGCGCAGGCCGCATTGACGAAGCAGAATTGACCAATATTGAGCGCAATGCTTGTCCAGGGGCTGGCTCCTGTGGCGGCATGTTTACTGCCAACACTATGTCTTCGGCCTTTGAAGCAATGGGCATGAGCTTGATGTACTCCTCCACGATGGCAGCGGAAGATGCCGAAAAAGCCGATAGCGCCGAGAAGTCTGCCTTTGCGCTCGTTGAGGCCATCCGCAAACAAATCTTGCCCAGCCACATTCTGACGCGCAAAGCCTTTGAAAATGCGATCGCCGTCATCATGGCGGTCGGCGGCTCTACGAACTCTGTGCTGCATCTGTTGGCGATCGCCCATGCCATTGGCGTAGAGCTGATCTTGGATGATTTTGAAGCTATCCGTGGCAAGGTTCCAGTGTTGTGTGACCTCAAACCCTCGGGTCGCTACGTTGCCACCGATCTCCACAAAGCAGGCGGCATCCCCCAAGTTATGAAAATGCTTTTAGCCCACGGACTCCTTCACGGCGATGCCCTCACCATCAACGGACAAACCGTTGCTGAACTTTTGGCAGAAATCCCCGAAGAGCCTCGGGAAGATCAAGACGTGATCCGACCCTGGCGCAACCCCATGTACGCTCAGGGCCATCTTGCCGTCCTCAAAGGAAACCTCGCCACCGAAGGCGCAGTTGCTAAAATCACAGGGGTTAAAAAGCCGATTATTACTGGCCCTGCCCGTGTGTTTGAGTCCGAAGAAGACTGTTTAGCCGCCATCTTGGACAAAAAAATTCAGGCGGGCGATGTGATTGTGATCCGCTATGAAGGCCCTAAGGGTGGCCCTGGTATGCGCGAAATGCTGGCTCCAACCTCCGCCATCATTGGCGCAGGTCTAGGCGACTCTGTAGGACTCATCACCGACGGACGCTTCTCTGGCGGTACCTATGGGATGGTGGTGGGCCATGTGGCTCCTGAGGCTGCGGTGGGAGGGGCGATCGCCCTGGTTCAAGAAGGGGACACCATCACCATTGATGCCCCTGCTCGGAAACTAGAGCTACATGTCTCTGATGAAGAATTGGCTCAACGCCGTGCCAACTTGCAGCCTCGCACCCCACGCTATGTCAAAGGGACATTGGCAAAATATGCCAAACTCGTTTCCTCCAGCAGCGTCGGAGCCGTCACCGACCTGAATCTTTAAGGCTGTGGATTAAATTGTGCTCCTCACCTTGCACTACCCTACCCCCAATACTGTTCGGATAGCCCATATACCTTGCACTCAGCCCTCCAATTCTGGGGGGAGAAATCCAAAGTCTCGGGACATTTCCCCCAGAATTGGCTACGGTGTACACACAAGTCTGAAAAACATTAAAACCCTGCATTCGATCCCCCCTGCCCCCCTTAAA
>JANLSD010000350.1:0-29118 GCA_031362245.1 Acaryochloridaceae cyanobacterium OTE_25_metabat_464
GATAACGCCAAGCCAACTCCAACTCTCCCATCACCTCAACCCCTTGAGCACGAGCTTCCACCAAAGCAGGGAGCTGCCACGATACCCCTGGACTTACCACGAGGCGATCGAGCTTAGGAAGATTTTCTGCCGTTAAAGCCAAAAGCGTAAAGCGCCAGCCCAGCAAGACCGGAATCCCCTCCGTGGCCAGGGTTTCTTGGTGCGCTAATAGTGACTCAGAGCGCCCCGCATCGCTCACCGAGACCTCCCACCCATCGCGCTTGAGCAGACGAGCCGCAGCAATACCAGAACGACCAAGACCGATAATATGAGCAACAGACATAAGGAATACAGCACAGACTTTTGCATCCCTCATGGTACCGTTTGGCGTGCTACGGTACGCCTATAGATTTGAAAGATTGAAATTTGAAAGATTGAGATCTCAAAGATTGAGCACCGCTATAACCCATGAACACTAGCCCATGAACACTGAGGGGATCAAGAAAATGCCACCAACCACTTCAATGACAACAGCCCAGGCCCAGGCTATTCTTGCGCCTTTTAACTGTCTAGACACTAAAAGTATTGATACCGTAGAAGAAAAAATGGCAGTGCGGCAGGCTGTTTTGCAACTCGCAAGTGTGACGGATAACCACATGTTTGGCATATTAGCGACGGATTGGGACGGGGCGATCGCCGCACTCTTCAGCTATACCCAAGCCTTTGGCTACGAATCTCCTCCCGTGGCCAAACCCTGTGATGACCCCGTCTATATCAAATTCACCCCCCGTTCTGGACACTGCTACGCCAGTCCCTACACCGAAAACCATCGCGGTGTCTTAATTGCCTTCCAATCCGATGTTGAAGACGGCATCAACGAAATGTGCGGTCACTTACCCCTAGATCTATTTGAATCATGAGCGAACATCCCACAACGGCATCTGTAATGCCACCCCAAGGCTGGCCCCTGAGTGCACTGCCAGGGATGAGCGCCCAAGACTATCAAAAACTCTACGACGTAGAAATAGAGTTTACCGCCGTCTTACTCAAACGCACTCAAACCCTTGCCAAACAACGTCATCTAGCAGAAAAACTCCAGCTCTCTGATCGCTGGGTGCGCAAGTGGATAGCCTTAGCAGAACTCTCTCACTTAAAAAGTGTGGGTTGTCAGCATTGCGGGTTACTGCTGCACTCTGGCGTTACGTCTGTGGCCCAGCTTTCTACCATGAGTCCATCGACACTCCATCGCCAGATTTTGCGGCTTCAGGTTTCTACCCTCCATCGACGGGATCTGTGCCCCAATGCAGGGCTTGTGATGCAGTGGATTCAGGACGCAAAGCTGGCACAACGTCGCTAAACTCTGACGTGGTTTGGGGCAATACTTGGGCGCAATATTTGGGCTACTGATGCGGTACAAACTGGCGATCGCAATTCAACAAACAAGACTCCGCCGCATCTCCCAGCTCAATCTGGATCGTCGAATGCTCAATGAGGAAATGGTCATGGAGTTCTTTGCAAACAGAGGCCAGAAAATCATCCCCAGGATGCCCCTTAGGCATCATGAGATGGGCCGTTAGCGCCACTTCCGTTGTGCTCATGGCCCAAATATGTAAGTCATGAATTTGTTCTACCCCAGGTCGCTCTAGCAAAAACGCCCGCACAGCCCGTTCATCGACACTTTCGGGGACGGCATCCAGGGCCAAATTGAAAGACTCTTTCAATAGCTGCCAGGTATTAACAATAATGATGGCACTCACAATCAAGCTGAAGGCTGGATCTAGCCAATGCCAACCCGTTGCCAAAATCCCGATGCCTGCCAAAACCACTCCCGCAGAAACTAAAGCATCGGCTGCCATATGTAGGAATGCCGCTCGGATATTTAGATCTCCCTTACGACCAGACATAAACAGCAAAGCCGTTGCAGTATTAATGGCAATTCCCACCAGAGCCACCCAGATAATGACCTCGCCTTGCACATTTCCAGGATCATGAAAGCGCTGGATTGCCTCCCAAGCAATGCCGCCCGTCACTACAAACAAAAAGATCGCATTGAAGAACGCCGCCAGAATGGAAGACCGTCGCCAGCCATAGGTATGACGACGCGAAGGCGGACGACGGGATAGAATTGCAGCCCCCCAGGCCAAAGCCAGCCCGAGGACATCACTCAGGTTATGTCCGGCATCGGCAATCAGGGCGATCGAGTGAGCCAGCAACCCATAAAAGACTTCTACGCCAACAAAGCCCAAATTGAGAATCAAGCCAATGGCAAAGGCTCGGGTAAAGTTAGCAGGCGCATGGGAATGACCATGCCCGTGAGCGTGATCCTGCTTGTGTCCATGAGAATGGTCATGATGGTCGTGTGCTTCATGATCGTGTGTCATCCCCATTACCCCATTCAATCAATTGCTAAAAATATCGTCATGGCAGTCTGCCGCTCTATAATATATCGAGCAAGCGTTTCTTTAGATACATCCTATGGTTCGATCATTGCCCCACAAACTCATGCTTAGCCTGAGCATGATCGGCCTATCCCTTATCGGCTTTAGCGATGCAACGGCACAGGCACAGCGACGCGCCCTCACCCTACGGGCAGATATGCAGCAGGCCAATGCAAAAACGGGTGTTGTAACCGCTAACGGAAACGTCCAGCTAAGCTACCCAGCGCGAAAGATTCAGGCCACCGCCAATGCGGCCCAGTACTATAGCCGCGAACGTCGGATTGTACTGAGTGGAAATGTTTATGTCTTGCAAGATGGCAATAGCTTAAAAGCCGAAACCATTACCTATTTAGTCGATGAGGGACGGTTTGTGGCGCTGCCTCTCAATCAGCGACAGGTTGAAGCAACACTGCTGATTCCCGATGACGATACACCCGTTCAGAACAATTGAACCAAAAATCCCCATCCTATAAACGGATGGGGATTTTCAATCTAAGAAATGGTGATCGCTATTCTGATTCGCCGTCACTTCCAAGCTGAATCAAGTGGATATGTTTGTACCCTAACTTGATTTCAAACTCATCCCCAACCTGTAACCCCATTTTTTCGGTGTAGCTGGCCCCAATGACGATATTTCCGTTCTTATGAACGCTAACTCGGAAGGTGGCCTCACGCCCCCGTCCATCCTTATCGCTATCTGAGTCAATAGAAACCCCTTTGGCTTTCAGAATTGCGTTCAGAAATTCGCCGAGGTTAACACGGGGTCTATCATCCTTTCCAATGCTGACATAGCCACATTCACGGGCTTTTTCACTACGAGAGAGGCGCGGGATTTCTTTGAGTTTTTGCAACAATGCTTTTCCGGTCAAAGGCTGTGTTTGAGTTGTCATGTAGAAAAATATCTCTTCCTTTTGTTGTTTTGAATGATGCCTGTGAGACACCTTTTGAAATAGACCTAAACATTGCGCTTTCGCTAAACTCAAGGGTTAGCCTATGCGCCAGCCACTTTTTCTTTAAACAGTTTCCCTGCACTAAACCCAGGCACACTGGTTGCGGCAATGGTCATGGTCTCGCCAGTTTTGGGGTTACGCCCTTCTCTCTGTGCTCGATCACGTTTTTCAAAGCTGCCAAAGCCAACCAGTGTAACTTTGTCTCCGCTAGAAACGGCTTCGACAATTGCTTCAATCGCGGCACTTAAGACAGCATCCGCTTCTTTTTTGGTAACGTTTGCTTTGATGGCGATCGCGTCTACTAATTCACCTTTGTTCATGAAATTCTCTTCACTACAACCTTTAAAAATCTTAGCCTATATTCCAGTGATACCAAGCAATTAATCAAATTATTAAGCAGAACGTGAAAGGCGATCAATTTTTATAAAAATATGCGATCGCCTTTCACCGCTTCTACTTACGCGCCCTCAGGGTTCAACTGGGTCGCTGTTCTCCGCGTTCTTTTGAACTTTGATTTCACAGGAGTCTTTGCTGCTGCTGGCCTGCGGCCTTTCTTAGGAGATGAATCTGTAGTGGTCTCAGGAACAACCTCCGCTACGGCTTCAGTCACCGGTTCAGACTCAGAGGTTGCAGCTTTGGAGGCTTTTGGCTTGCGTCCAGAGGCTTTAGACTTTGCTCCTGCTGAAGCTTCTGGCAAAAAATAGCTAGATGCGACAGATGCCTTTTGCCATTTTTCATTCTTAACGCCGCCGAGGAGCGCAGTTTTAATCCTGACCCGTTCTGCCTTAAGCTCCTCTAGATCGAGATCGCCATAGAGGCTTTGGATAATGGTGTCGTGGTGTAAAATTTCACCCCGATTTTTTTCCAGGACGCTAGTAATAGCCTCTAGCTTCGTCATGCCGTCAAAAGAAGACAATAAAGGAAGTGAGATCCGTTTCTTTGTGGTGGTTAGGACTGGGGCTGCCTTGGGTGCTTTTGCTTGAGCACGGGTGCCTGCCGCTTTTGCTGCTTTTGCTTTGGGCTGAGCTACGGTTTTAGCGGTGGCTTGTCCCGATGTTTTAATAACATAGGTAGAGGCAGCATCGCCTTTTGTCCAGAGACCCCGTTGTTCCCCTTGATACAGAAGTGTTCTTAACTTCAAGCGCTCTGCCTTGTGGGCTTCTGTACTCAAGTTGCCGAAGAGTTGTTCGGTGAGGGTATCAATGGTGACTTCTTGACCCTGATGATCTTGGAATACCTTAGCGATCGCATCCAATCGTTTCAGTCCTTGATGAATCGGCAGTAGTTCTCGAGGAGTACGCCCACCGACGGCTGGACTAGTCTGAGCTTTGATCTGGGCTTTGGCCTGCTTAGGTTTGGGAGCAACTTCTGTCGGCGTTGGACTTACTTCGGCAATCGTTTTTGCGGGAGCGAGGGTGAGCCGATTGATATCAGTCGATTCTTGCAGTGCGGCGATCGCATCCAAGATGGGTTCTGCTGATTTGATGTGGGTCTGGAACGGTGCAAGACCATTCGCAGAGCCGATCTGATTCAACAGCAAGGCATTGACGTGAGAAAGCTGTTCTCTGTAGTGAGCAGAAACTGTATCTGCTTCAGTGAGTGCTTGTTCGTATTGAGTTTTTAGGGTGATGAGGTTGTTGACGAGGGTTTGTTCAGGACTGGATACGGTCATTATGTGATATTGCAGAGGTACATATATCTTTCTATACTACATCTCCTGCCAAAATTGTAATATCTTTTTTTAGAAAAATCGGTTGTATTGAGTAGTCCCTTGCCTAAGAGGGAATTATCCATGACGGCTTAAAAGCTTGGATTACAGGCTTTTCTCTATAGTTTTAGGGGGCAGAGTGAGATCATTTCCGCTTAAGAAGTGGAGTCTAAATTACTTCGTTGACAGCCAAATAGGGAATTTAGTTATTTCTATTTAAATGCGATCATGCTTTCCCTCATCTCATCTCCCTGCCATCCCGTTCGGCGATCAAAGGGTTCATTCCCCCTGAGGGAACTCATCCCACAGCGTTGTGGTTTGCCGTAGGCTGCTGAAGCTACCGTTCCCTAAAATGAGGTGATCCAGCAAAGGAATACTAAGAAGCTGTGCGCCAGAGAGCAGTTGCCGAGTTAGAGCAATGTCTTCAGGGCTAGGGTCTGTCTGACCCGAAGGATGATTATGGGCGACAATCACTCGCGTGGCCCCTTGGCGGATCACTTCTCTAAAAATATCGCGGGGATGGGCAATAGTTTCGGTAGCGGTACCGATGCTAATAATTTGGGTGCCCAAGAGCCGATGTTTAATATCCAGCAGCAGGACGGCAAAGCGCTCTTGGGTCTGCCACATCAGTTGGTTGGCCAGTAATGCAGCAGCGGCTTCAGGGTTCTCTATCAGGGTGGGTGCATCAGGTAGAGCGCTAAAAGCACGCTTACCAAGTTCCAGCGCCGCTACAATTGCGGTTGCTTTAGCAGGGCCAATGCCAGGAATGGCCATCAGTTCTGACACATGAATATCGCGCAGGACGGTGAGGGGGTTGCGCTGATGTTGCCCGAGCTGTTGCAACAGGTACTGACCTAGTCCTACGGCGGATAGCTTGCCAGGGCCTTGTCCGGTGCCCAGCAAGATTGCAATCAGTTCGGCTTCTGTGAGAGTGTGAGAACCTTTATCCATAAGGCGTTCACGGGGGCGATCGCACATGGGCAGGTCGGCAACGCGCAGAGTATAGGACATGAATGTATGACCAAGATATCTATATTCAGATTGCCCAGAAATACAGTGAGAGCGATCTTATGGATTGAAAGCGGTTGAGCAGCATCGGGATGTCTCTGATGTTTGGCGATAGCAGTAGATTCAGAGCTGATTGTCCATTTCGGCACTTTGCCGTGACAAAATAAGTCTGTAGGGATACAAGCTCATTTAACTTATATACGGTCTACTTCGCCAGTATGGCTTATTGTTTTTCGAGACAGCAGACGATCAGCATTGGCATCAGCTTTGTGGGGTTATGCATTGGAGGCTGCTCAACGCATACTGTTACCGCACCGTCACCAACGAATTCGCCCTTGGCCCAGTCTCCAGCGCCAGAGACGTCAAATCCTACTACTCCGTCTGGAACAACGCCCTCACCGTCTGGATTGCCTTCGTCAACGGCATCCCCAACGGTAGATCCAAACCTGATCAACAAAATTACCCAGAAACTGTCGGATAAAGTGGCGATCGCAAAACAGGATACTGGCAAGACCTATCTCAGCACCCTCCTACTATCCCAACAGGCTCAAAAACTGGTCAAGGGGAAATTCAGTACCGATCTGAAGCTCTTGGCCTCAGATATCCCCACCGAAACAGAAGAGTATCGACTTGAGGTGCGTCAGGCTGATGTTTCCAGCGCCGTTATGGTTGCCGTTGCTAAAAAACCTGGATTTGCCAGCTATATCGGCGGAGTGTATGCCGTGGAGGGAAGTCTTCCGGTGTCGGGCATGTGTAAAACAAATGTGCCTTCCCAAACGCCCCCTGAAGCCCCAAAATTTTCTTACTCCACTATCCTGTGTGCAACTGGGTCGTCTGCGGTGAATTAGTGGGTAAATGGGTGAATTGATGGCTGTCCTGGGCCAGAATCCAAGCCTCAAGGTGAAGTCGATTTAAAACCAGGCTGAAATTTCTTGAAAATCTTGCGGTGAAAAGATAGGCTCAGCTTCTACCGCTTCTTCTAGTCGAGGTAAGGGCGTTGAGGCTGGGTGAGGATTTTCCTGGATCTTTCTGAGGGACTGCTCAACGGTGGCTGCAATGCGATCGCTAAATTCTGACATTCCTCGTTCATACTGACGTTCAATGCCTTCTTGACTCGACGCATACAGTGGAGGAACTCGATTCAGCGCATAGGTTGCCACCTCAATGCGGTTGAACTTTTGGGCTTCGATTTGTGAGTAGCTACAGGTTTGACGATCAATTTCATCGTCGATCAGTAGCTCCATCACATTTTTATAGCTGTTGGCCTGATACATGGTTTCCCTCGCCGAGTCGCTGCCGCAAAGGACAGTCTTGCTATAAAAAAGAATGCCCAAAAATTAGATTTATAAAACGATTCATAGGGTAAGACGCAAGACAAGAACCTAAAGCTTCCCTTAGATTCTAGGATTCAAGCGTGTTGAAAATCCCTTTGTGCGGTGGTTTCAGGGGATCTATCCCCTGACAATATCTTATAGTTTAACGGTTCAAAAAATAAGAGTAGGTCAAGCGCGAAACCGTTTGGACATAGTCCCGACCACGGGGGTCATCATAGGGTCTGCGCAGCATGACTGCGGCGATGTATTGCCGACCATTGGGCATAAACACAATGCCTGCATCGCCAATGGCAAAGCCAATATCCCCTGTTTTGTGGGCAATTTCTGCACCAGGGCCAATCCCAGGCACGAGCAAACTACGGGTATGACAGGTTTTGAGGATGGCGATCGCCCTGGCTTGGCTACTATCAGACAACAAATTTCCCTTCGCCAATTTGGTGAGAATGAGGGCAAGATCATGGGCGCTAACGGTATTGGTACCAGATAAGTCCGGCAACCAATTGCGAATGGCTGTGTCTTGTAAGCCCCAACTGCGGAAACGCTGATTGAGAACGCGAGCACCCCCAAGGCGCTTAATGATCATATTAGTAGCGGTATTATCGCTGGTTTCAATCATCTTGCCGATGGTGTACTGGGCCGAGTAAGACGACCAGGGGGCGAGATCTTGCATGTAGCCAGAACCCGATGCCATCAGGTTTGGACTCATTACGAGTTTTTCGGTCAGGCTGACTTTGCCTGCGTCCAAGTCCTGGAAAAAGGCCATTAATATGGGGAGCTTAATCACACTGGCAGCGGGGAATGCCTTTCCACCACTCAGATCGGCATAGTCTCCCGTGCTCAGATCTAAAATAAACAGGCCAGGGTTCACTACGGGATAGCGGCTATGCACTGCGGCAAGGCGTTGCTCTAGCCATCGCATTTCCTGTCCGACGGGCATGACACCGCCAATACTACCGTTGCGAACAAAATCGGGATGGACGGCTGGCACAGACAGAGGCGCTTCGATCTGGTCATTGCTTTGGCCTGGGTCTGGCAGCACCAAGGACCAACTGCGTCGAGAATTGGCCTGCACTTTAATGCGTTTAGGGTCAAAACCATAGCCTGGGTCGAGTTCAACCACTAGCCGTGTGGTTCTGGCATCAAACTGACCAATACGGAGGGATTTATAGCGACCGCTGAGGGCACTCAGGATTTTGGGCCGCCTGAGGCGAATTCCTGGCAGATCGATGACGACACGGGTGGGGTCGCCAATAATTTTGGCAACGGGTCGTACTTCTTCGTCTGTGGAGAAGCTGAGGCGATCGCGCTGGGCATCAAATTTCCAGGAGGTGAGGGTATTGGCTGAGGCGGGCGGTAGGGCAATTGCCAGTGCACCGAATACAGATACCGAAAGGACTCTCAGCTTCATGAAAATTTCTCCGCAGCGGTCATTGTCACTAAATGGGCGTAACAGCGATTGAGCATTTTACGCCCAGTCACTCTAACACTTTAGTCACAACGGGAATCTTGTCAATCTTGGGCGCACAAAACTTGCCCCCGAGAAGCAACCCCAAAAAGCAAACCAATACCAGCGATCGCCAAATGTAAACGGGGATTCTCAGGAAGTCTACATTTGGCGATCGCTACCTCTTATACCAATTCTGTAAAACTGCACTACATCAAGATCCCCCCTAGCCCCCCTTTTTAAGGGGGGAATAGTCTTAGTCCCCCTTTTTAAGGGGGATTTAGGGGGATCTTGATGTATCGCCATGACAAGTAGGTTTGGTATTATTCGTGATAAAGGCAACCAGCCTACATTGCGAGACGAACAAGATCAATCAATACTGTTTTTGCCCACTTCTCTCCTTGAGGCTAAATGCTCTGGTCAGCATCATTGCAAATCACCTGACGCATTTGTCGCATATTCCCAGGCAAATCATGACGCATGGCCTGCTCAATGAATAAACTGGGCACAGGCACCAATGGCGTTGCCTCAACGGAATAAGTCAACACAGTTCCTTCGCCATAGTCCTCTAGGGTCATCTCCGCAGAAAAGTCATTAAAACTGCCCCGCTCCATCCGAAAGCGGATCTGGCGTTGGAGATTTTCAAACACCCTTAGATGAATTTCAACTTGGGCCGTAAACATTAAAAAGTTTTTGCGGGCCGCTTGGTACAAACGGTGCCCACGATGGGGGCGCTGCGGATCGCTCTCTAAAATTTCACTTTGGGTAATATCAGGGAAATACTGCACCCACCGGGTATAGTCCGTCAGATTAGTCCAAACCTGCGATCGCCCCACAGGCAAGTACATCTGAGCCGTCACTGCGCCCCCCAAGGCACTATAGGCCCGAGTTTTTAATAAAATGTCACCCTGTAAAAGCTTCAAATAATCAGGCTCTTGTGGGGCAAAAGCCCTGGATAATGGCGATAAAACGAGATTATCAGCTAAAACCATAGTAATTAATTTAAGATTAAGCCAAGCTAGATAAGCTTGTATTGGCTGCTATCATATGTCACTTCTTTCGGTTTTGCCTAGAGTAGCGGCTTATTGTCTCTTAGTATTCCCTTTCGAGCAGCCTCCCTTGCAAGAGTGAGCCATAATGGCAGTTAACTTAACTGATCCATTTTGGGATCCAAGTGGTGGGGGACAATCCGTAAGTATTTTGATGAGATAGACAATCCCTCCATCTCAATCAAATGCGCTGTGTTTACGATATTGCGGACAATATATTGTGGAACAACAACTCGAAATTTTGTGGGAAAGCAAGACCGCCTTCACCCCATCGGCATCCGCCCCTAGTCTGTCTCAGACTTCTTCCTTCGTCCATAATGAACGCGAGGAGACGTTAGAAATGCCAGAAAATTTCCAGGACGATCCCCTTCCAGTCGCGATCAATCTCACAGAATCGCCACCTTCGATGTCAGAACGATTGAGTGAGGTTGTTCAGGCTATTCAGCTACCAGTGTCAGGAGAACAGCCCTCGGAAGAACAGCGGATTCGTCAATTGGAACAGGCGCTGTATCAATGCCAGCTTTATATTGATGAGCTGAAGCAAAAGCTGATTGATCAAGAATTTTTAGAAGGTCAGCTTGCCACAACGGAGGCGTTTTCTCATATTCAAAAACAGGCCATCGAAACCTTCAAGCTTCAGGCGTCTGAACAACAAACACTTCAAATCGAGTTAGAGGCAGCTCAGCAACAAGTTCAATCCCTGAAAATTGAGCAAGCTACTGTATTTGCCCTGGCTGAGCAAAAGGAGACTGATTTTTCGACGCTACAGCTTCAGATGCTTCAAGAGCGGGCTGAAATGGATCGCCTCAAGGACGCAAAAGCCCAAGCAACAGCTCAACTTGACGCCCTGCAAAGTTCATTGGTGCAAGAAACCCAGCAACGTATACTTGCCCAAAAGACAGCGGATCGGCTTCGCACTGAACAGCGTAATCGCGATTCGTCCCTGCAAGCTGTGGAGGCAAAGCTCCAGCAGGCCGAGGAGATGCTGACCCATCGCGAAGAGATGATTAAGGCCCTCAAAGATCGCAACCAACCCGACTCTCAAAAGGATCAGTTTATCCAAGGCATTAGCGCTACCTTGCTCAAGGCTCAACGTCAAATTACTGAGCTTCAAAATGACCTCTCCAATCAATCAATTCTTCAGGCCCAGCTTCAGCACACCGCCCATCAGCTAGAACAAGATACCAAGGTGGCTCAAACTCGCTCAGAACAGCTTGAGCAACAGGTGAATGACCTCCAAGAACAGGTCTTGCGTCAGGCCCAGCAGGCCAGTGAGTACGAGACCGCTGTGCAGCACTGGAAAACACGTTGTACAGAGGCAGAGGAATGGACGTCTCAGATTACACACCTGTGGGAAGAACTCAAGGCTGAATCGCCTGTTGGCACCCTCTCTCCCGATTTAACCAAAACCTTGACGGCTCTTTCTAAATGGTTTCAAGGCTCTAAGGGAAATACCTCTGGGCTGGATGTTCAGGTGACGCCAAAGGAATTTTTGGGACGGCGATCGCGTTGGCAAAACTTTTAAGCAAATGTCCTAGAAATTGTTAATCGTCAGGTTGAAAGATCGCTTCTAGATCGCGTCCACCATGCAGCACCCGCACAACCTCGATGCCGCCAGAGATGACGAAATAGAAAATCACATAACGCCCAAACGGAAGGCTTCTCATATTTTCTGCCAGTTCATTACGCACACGCCCAATGTTGGGCTGCTCTGCCAGAAGACGCAGTTTTAGATCTATCGTGTCAATGAAAGCATCAGCTTGGGCCTCACTGTCATCAGCAATATAATCCCAAATTTCAGCAAGATCGGCCTTTGCACGAGAAAGTTTGATGATTAAGGGCATTTACGCACCTGCAACACTATCGCTTAGCCGTCCGGCTCTACGTTTGCGTCCTTCTTGCTTAATCTCATCCGCATTCCACGGCGTCGGATCACCGCTTTCGATACCATCATGAATATCTTGTCTTAACTGTTCGAGCTTGACGGCTCTCAAACGGTCTTGCGCCTCCATCATCCGCAAGGCTTCGCGCACAACTTCGCTAGCGCTGTTGTAAAGGCCACCCGCTACTTTTTGGCGCACCATGTCTTCTAATTGTGGGGTCAGATTGATATTGAGCGTCATTAGGATACTCCCCTATTGCGAACTACGCCTATTTATAACAAAATTGTCAATGATTGACAATCTTTGACAATTAGATCTTAGCCTTACCGCCACAGCTTTTCAACCAGTCCCGTCGCTACGAGGGAAATAAAGGAAGGCATAATAAAGGCCGTGCGCCACACATCCCGCAAGGGCAACTTACGATCTAGCACAATGGCTAAGGCAAAGGGCAGCACAAGGCTCGGGATAACGGTTGCTAGGGTAAAAACCGCCGTATTTTGCAGCACCTCCCAAAAATCCGGCATGGAGAGTAGCCGCACGTAGTTTGTTAGCCCTGTCCATTGAATGTCTGCGCGGGTGAAGCTCCCACTGGTAAAGCTCAGATACAATAGGTAGGTCATGGGCCACAGCACAAAGACCCTCAACAAAACGATCGCAGGGCTTAAAAATAATCAAGCTGTAAGCGTGTCAGAACGGGATGAAGAGATGGCTGATTTCATAAGCCTTGGGGTTGCTGTAGGCTTTGCTAATGTATCGCTATTATCTTGCGCTAACGGATTTATGACCAGTTCTATACTGCCCGATTTGGCTTCTCAAAGTCTTTGTTCACCCCCCATGCAAAACTGCCCAGGCCAGGAAGACCCCCCGATTAAGATTGGAGTGCTGGCATCGGGTTCTGGCAGCAACTTTGAGGCGATCGCCCAGGCCATCACTCAGCAGCATCTTTCGGCACAGGTTGAGGTGCTAATCTACAACAACCCTCAGGCAAAGGTGGTGGCGAGATCGCAGCACTACAATATCCCCACCCAACTCTTGAACCACCGCGACTTTTCCACCCGTGAGGCTCTAGATCAGGCCATTGTAGAGCGATTGCAAAACGATGGCGTTGAGCTAGTGGTGATGGCGGGCTGGATGCGGGTTGTTACCCCTGTGTTGCTGAAGGCTTTTCCCAATCGGGTGTTGAATATCCACCCCAGTTTATTGCCCAGCTTTAAGGGAATGCGGGCCGTGGAACAAGCGATCGCCGCTGGGGTTAAAATTACGGGCTGTACCGCCCACTGGGTGGTACCAGAGGTGGACAGTGGCGAAATTTTGGTACAGGCGGCTATCCCTGTGTTAGCCGATGATACGCCGGAATCACTTCATGGACGGATTCAGGTGCAAGAACATCGGGTGATTGTAGCGGCGATCGCCCTGGCAAGCCTTCAGATCAAGAATAAAAAGATCAGATAGCATCAATCGGCTTTACCTAGCCCATTTTGTCGATCTCCAGGTCAACAAAAAGGCCGTCGCGAGGAGCAAGGCTCCAACACACCATTTAAATAGGCTTTTAAGTAACTTTTTCTTTTGTTCTTTTTGTACACTCACCGTTTGCGCAGCAAGGTTTTCTAGGGCCTTATCTAACTGATCAGGCAACTTGGTTCTCAGATCTTCAACCGTGTTAATCTGATATTGATTCTGCTTTTTTAAGTTCTCCAGTAAACCATTTAAATCTTTCTCCGAAGCTAAGTTGAGCTGATTTTTGACTTCATTGATCTGGGCGGTTCCTTGACGATATTGGGCCATTGCTTGTGCAGTATTCTGCTTATCAATTCTGATTCCAGAAGAGATTCCTAAGGGAATCAACAGCAGATACAAAAGACTGACCAGTAATGTTAGCCAAGAGATCAGACTCACAATAGGTCTTTCCCATGTCCCTCGAAATTCCGCCGCCCCCCAAAAAACCAGTACCATTCCAATCAGTGGTGCAAAGGAGCGCTCAACGAGTAACCCCATTACCTGAATCAACCAATTGGGATCTTTGATGGAGGGGGGATAGAAGGTTTCTACGAGATCAAAGAAAGTTAATATTAAGAAAAAATAGCCAATCAAACGACAATAATACATTGTCCAACCCTGACCATCCTTGGCTTGCATCATAGGAAAATAAAACTCTCAGTAATAGTAAATTCTAGTTAATATTTAAGGACGTGGAAAACGTTTTTCCCACCACGGCTCCCAGGAGAACCAGGCAGATTCTAAGGTGGTGTAAGCCTCATTAAGTGAAAGGTTATCCACAGGGACGGATGCGTGAACCCAAAGACAGCGAAAGTCCCGAAGCGTCGCTGGTTTGAATAACCAAAGCATTAAACGATCTAAATTCATGTCGTGATAATATCGATTGCGCTGAAACTGAGGTAGGGTAACGGTGCTTTCCCCTCGGGGATTGATACAGCTCGTTAGATAAACCCGATTTTGATCATTGAGCAATACATAATACCCTACTCCTTTGTGGTAACGTTCAATCCGTCTTGACGGTGCAATGATGCCAGAATCAACGGACGTAAAGTTACTAATAAAACCCAAGACATTACCGCTTGTATCCTTGGTGTACCGCATTTCAATGGTCAGAGTTCTCTTGCCTTGTTTATAGGTATAAGCTCGGCTCGCAATCAGCCTATTCTTATATACTTTATTTTCTGGCAATGACAAAGGCGTGCTACTTTCAAACTGCCACTCTGGCAAAGGAATTTCGGTCGGAAACACAAAGGCAGAAGGCTTATAAATACGATCTTTGATAGGACGATTGTCTAGCAATAACCTCGCTAAAATAAAGCTGGCTCCACAAAATGTGAACATTAGCACGATGACTTTTAGAGATTGCCAGCTCATGAATGTCTTAAGGCTCATGATCCTCACAGGGCTGTATTTCTGGGGTTTGAATCACGGTGTCTGGCTGAATTAAGAAATAACAAAGCAAAGAAAATAGTGAGACAGCAATCATTGAAAAGATCAACGAGCCATCACCGTCATGCCAGTACTTAAAGGCAATGGGGTCATTCAACGAAAGGACTGCCATAATTGCAACCCGAATGATGTTGACTGAAAAGCCAATTACAACTGCTGCCACTGGCACAAACGGCTTAAACCGTTTCTGGGTCGAAAAAATTATTAAAAAGATGATTGATAATTGAACAAGCTGCAAAATGCTGCTATAGCCTGAGCACCCAGGATTAACCTCTACACTGCCAGTGGGAAAAACAATATTGACGCCTTGGCGACTCACGTCATACCCTAGCAGCCACAGCAGCTCAGAAGCACATGCAGCCTGGATTTTAGAGATGTCGTACAATTGCGACAAGTACCCATGATGAATAACCAAAGAACCCAAAATTAACAGCTCTTGCCAGTATTGTTTAAGCGTCTTAATGCCCGAAGTCATAAGTACTAGACCCAGGGCCGCAATGAAAGGGAAAATTCTAATAAAAGGATCAACACTGGCTAGCGCTTGGCTTTTGATTAAAGCGAGCGCAATAAATATCATTCCAATAATGATGCTAAAAGGGCCGCTCTCAAAGATGAGTTGGTCACGGCGTTTCCACAGCAGGGTACAGACCGCAGCCCAAAGCACAGCACTGGCACTCAAGGCTTCGCCTAGGTCTAGTTTCCATAGACAGGTGAGGTGAATGGCAATGAGCGCTGAGCCTAAAACCAGAAACCAAAACTTGACGGTCAATAACCGTTCAAAAAAACTGGAAGGCGGGCTTGGCTCAACTGCGTTTGGGTTCATAAATAAGGAACAATTGTCTGTCTATAAAGAAAACCAATACAGCGTGTCTTCACTCAAGGGCAGAAAAGGTTATCAACCTTAGTCTTCCCATTCATGCAGGCAGACATATCAAATTGGGCACACACAACTCACCTTAGGATCGTAATAAAAACCAGCGATTGAAATCGCGGCTACAAGAACAAAACCCGCCTGCGCGGGTTGAAATCCGCCCCTAGTCCGCGCAGGCGGACATTGTTCTTGTAGGCGCGGTTTCAACCGCTAGCAAAAATCTGGGTATTATTAAATCCACGATCCTCAGCCAAAAAACGAGCCAAGCAAACTGGCTTTACCCAAAACTTAAGCCAAGCTAAACGTGTACAACACATGTCTAACTTGGCTTAAGCAGTATTCCTATCAGCAACGAAAGCCTCTAGTGCCTGTATGGATGATTACTAGGCATTGAGGGTCTAACTCTAACGGTGCAGCAAAGGATGCCTGATGAGTTAAGAACCAAAGGTCTATTAAGCCAATGTTTCACAGGTCGCTAGAACAGGCTTGTTGCCATCTTTCTGTGCCTTGAGCTGGGAAGATCTACGCTTCATCAAAGCGCCAAAGCCGAGTGCAGCGGCTGAGCCTAGCATTGTAAAAGGTTCAGGAACTGCTTTGACTTTAGAGTTAAAGAATAGCTTGGTCGCTGGATCAACCCCTGCTGCGGAAGGGTAGTTGAACCCTCCCGCTTGGAGCTGCACTGTAACACCTTTTTTGAACAGAGATGTAGACACGGCGTTAAAAGGCTTGCTAAACCCTGGAGCTGTATTGATATCAAATAAAATGCTGAAGTTATCTAGTGGGTTAATACCATTGCTCACAGCGGTAGAGGCGTTTCCTAAAGAAAAGGAGAAGAATTGCCCCGCTCCAGTATTACCCGTAAAGAAATTCACCCCAGGGTTGGATGGTTGTGGGTTAGCCAACCCTCCTAGAACAGGAAACGTGTCAAAAATGTCAATATTGGTAATTGAAGAAGCAAGTGGCCCAAGATTGGTGAATGAAAAAAGTGCTTGATTGGTTCCGACCGGTGAAACTACGGCGCTAAACTGCGCGTTACCAACAGGACAGCCAAATGGAGCAGCAGTAGAGGTTGAGGTACAAACAAACCCCAGTCCAACTGGGCCAGAAATTGCTGAAGCGGGTGCTGCGCTTGAAATGACCGTTGCTACACCTAAGGAAGCAGCAACAGAGAATAAAGCGATTGATGGGCTAAACGGCTTTGTTAACTTCATGTCTATAGGATCTCCTAGAACTGTTTATACGGTCAACCCCCCGATCATTTAAAACTCTTTCGTTAAGAAAATGTTATCACATATTTTTTTATTTTCAAGGGTTTTTGAATGCTATTTTCACTCAACACCTTTTCAACATAATTTATGATTTTCCTCTATGAGCCTTAATCTTGCAGATGACTGTTAATGGGTCGTCTTGGGCTGTATGAATTGATTCTGGGGTATGAAAATAGATATATCGCCAATGCTATTTAATTCTAGATGTGACTAAAATCACGGTCTTTTGTGACTTTAGTCACAGACATTTAAGAGTTGTAATTTCCTATAGTTATTTTCTATGGACAATATTATGTCATTGCCCAAAAGGCTTAAATTGGGTCAAGATCTTCGTTAAGTCGAATTTGAGATTAGCCTTAGCCCCAGTTCTGGGTACATCGTCCTAGCGTGCCATGACCTGATTTAATAGCTACAGCGTGGGTTTTCAGAGGGATAAACTTCAGTGCTCAAGACTATTCTTTCTTTTGGTCGGCGTTGGATGATTTGGGCACTGGTCGGCTGTCTACTGGTGGGTGCCCTTGCGGGGTGTCAGGGGCAGCTTAAGTCAGCCTCAGCACAGGTGTCCCCACTGGTTCTCAGTAGCCTGAGCGACCCTAAAACCTTCAATGCGGCCTTAAGCAAAGAACAGAATGATGTATTGCCGCTGATTGGAGAAGGGTTGATTACAGAAAATGGCGAAACTGGGGCGGTTGAGCCTGCACTGGCTGAATCTTGGAAAATATCCCCTGACGGCAAGCAGATCATTTTTGTCCTCAAGCAAAATCTTAAATGGTCTGACGGTCAGCCCTTGACGGTTGATGATGTAGTATTTACCTACAATAAGGTCGTCCTCAACGAAGCCATTCCCAATAACTTTCGCGATAGTTTGCGCGTCGGCAAAACAGGGGCACTCCCTACAGTCCGTAAGTTAGATGAACGCCGTGTTGAATTTTTAGTTCCTGAACCCTTTGCGCCCTTTTTACGGGGAACCGGAATTGGCATTATGCCCAAGCACATCCTGGCAACATCGATTACCACCAAAGATGCTCAGGGTAAGCCTAAATTTTTGTCGATGTGGGGAGTGGACACCCAACCGCTTTCCAAGATTGTGGTTTGTGGGGCTTACCAGATCGACAGCTATCGTGTGGGTGAGCGCGTCATTTTGCGTCGTAATCCTTACTACTGGAGACGCGGCCCTCAAGGGGAGCCTCAGCCCTATATTGAGCGCATTGCGCTACAAGTGATTGAAAATACCGATACGGATATGCTGCAATTTCGCTCAGGGGGGATTGATGTCAATGACATTACCTCTGATTATTTCTCGCTCATCAAGCGGGAAGAAAAGCAGCGAGGCTTCAAAATATATAACGGTGGCCCTGCGCTACAGACGCTGTACCTTGCCTTTAACTTGAACAAAGGACAGGACAAAACAGGGAAACCTTTTGTTGAACCCATTAAGTCGAAGTGGTTTAACAACGTTGAGTTTAGACAGGCGATCGCCTATGGTACCAATCGCCGCGCCATGCTCAACAACATCTATCAGGGGCTGGGCGACCTTCAGCACTCCATGATTCCAGTACAAAGTCCCTATTATTTGTCTCCTAAGGAGGGTCTCAAGACCTATGAGTATGACATTGCCAAAGCCCAAGCGCTCTTAACCAAAGCAGGGTTTAAGACCAACGCCAACCATGAGCTGACCGATGGGGAGGGGAACCGCGTCCGATTTTCAATCTTGGTGAGAGCAGGCAACAAAATCCGTGAGTCCATTAGCGCTCAGATTAAGCAAGATTTGTCTAAACTCGGTATTCAAGTCGATATTAACGCAATGGCTTTCAATACTTGGGTCGATAAAGTCAGCCGCTCAAAGCAGTGGGATGGCGTAGTAGGAGCCTTTGGGGGAGGTGGTGTTGAACCAAACTCTAGCTTTAACATTTGGGCCGTTGATGGCGGACTTCATAGTTTTAATCAGGGCGCTGAACCGGATGCCCCCCCAACGCCGGGATGGAAGGTTGCACCGTGGGAGCAAACAATCAATGATCTTTATATCCAGGGTGCTCAAGAACTCGATGAGAAAAAACGTAAGGCCATCTATGGTAAAGCTCAGCAATTGGTGCAGGAAAACCTGCCATTTATTTATTTGATTACACCGCTGTCTTTTTCAGCGGTGCGTGATCGCATCCAAAATGTAAAATACTCGCCCCTCGGTGGTCCATTGTGGAATATCCACGAGCTAAAGATTACCGAGAAATGAGCCGAGAAATGAGAGAGTCCTGTACGGGACTTCCCTAGACCGCTTAGGATATGAAATGGGTTGCGATCGCGATCATCGTAGATCAAAGCCCTTGTTGGACGGCGTTAGGATCAGGAAAAATTTGGTATGGATACAAAAACCTTTAAGCGCTCCCTACACAAATCCGAGCAGTATCACCGCAAAGGCTTTGGTCACGAAGCAGCCGTCTCTGCCCTGCTCGACTCTGAGTACAAAAGCAATCTGATCCAAGAAATCCGCGACAACGGCTACACCCTGGTTCAAGGGGATGTCACCATTCGTCTGGCCGAAGCCTTTGGGTTTTGCTGGGGTGTAGAACGGGCGATCGCCCTGGCCTACGAAACCCGTCAGCAGTTCCCCAAAGAACGGATTTGGATCACCAACGAAATTATTCATAACCCTTCGGTCAACAAAAACCTACGGGACATGGCGGTGGAGTTTATCCCCGTCGATGACCAAGGCAACAAAGACTTTTCCGTCGTTGAAGGCTCAGATGTCGTTATTTTGCCCGCCTTTGGAGCCAGCGTCCAAGAAATGCAGCTTTTAACCGAGAAAGGCTGCACCATCATGGATACCACCTGTCCTTGGGTGTCCAAAGTCTGGAACAGTGTCGAAAAACATAAAAAAAGCGACTACACCTCCATCATCCACGGCAAATATGAACACGAAGAAACCATTGCCACCAGCTCCTTTGCCGGAATTTACCTGATTGTCCTCAATCTCGAAGAGGCGGAGTACGTGTGCCGCTATATTTTGGAACCGGAAGAGACCGAAGAGGGGCGATCGCAGCGCAAAGCCGAATTCTTGGCAAAATTCAAAAATGCCCACTCCGAAGGGTTTGACCCCGAAAAAGATCTAGAACGGGTTGGGGTTGCCAACCAAACCACCATGCTCAAAGGCGAAACCGAACACATCGGCAAACTGTTCGAGCGCACCATGATGCGTAAATACGGCCCTACCACCCTCAACCAGCACTTCATGAGCTTCAATACCATCTGTGATGCCACCCAAGAGCGCCAAGATGCCATGTTTCAGCTTGCGGAAGAGCCATTAAGCCTAATGATGGTAATCGGGGGCTATAACTCCTCCAACACCACCCACCTCCAAGAAATCTCCATCGACAAGAGCATTCCTTCTTACCACATCGACTGCGCTGATCGGATTGGCCCTGGCAACCGCGTTGAGCACAAGCCGCTCAATCAATCCCTCACCCTGACAGAGAACTGGTTGCCCGATGGCCCTATTGTGGTGGGGATTACCTCCGGCGCTTCAACCCCAGATCGGGTTGTCTCCGATGTGGTTAAAAGCATCTTTGCCCTTAAAAATAGTGCCATGGTGGCTTAGTCACCATGGCATTTGTTCCAAAAAAGTTACCGCTTCCTAGGGGCGCAGGGCTTTGCACCCTTGCAGAGTTTTTGGTAAGTTTAATTTCGGAAATGGCCTTAGTCCTTATCTAAAGATGACAAAAGCAAGCCCCAAAATCATAAAACTGACCCCCCCAGACACTGCAACAATATCGACCGTCCGCTTTAGATTGCTGACCCGCCGGTCAAGCTTTTGGAGCATCGCCCGATCTGCATAGACCGAAGTGTTTAGGTGCTGTAACGAGCTTTCCATCCACTTGATCCGATTTTCATCCTCCACCCCAAAAGACGGCTCATTCCCTGACTTAGGCTGAGACAGCTTTTTGAGATCGTGGTCAGAATCTTCTCGTAATTGACGGGTGGTTGCCTCAAAATCAAAACGAAGATTGGTGAGCTGTGCCTGGAGCTGCTCATGACGAATATCCATCTGAGCTTCAACTTGGGCAAGCCGTGGCTCAATGGTGTCCGTGGGCGAGGTCTCTAGAAACACTTTTGCCTGGGCGATGCTGCCTTGGAGAACCTGATAGGTGTTGGACAGGTTATCAAATTTCTTCTTGATTTGAGAAAGATCTTCTAAAACCTCAGAAGATTGGGCAAAACGCTGCCTTAACGTGATGATTTCCTGCTCTAATTGGTCAATTTCGTTCAATGGTTATCACCCTATATGCATTCTGGGGAAGTTGTTCTTATGCTTAACGCAACGCGGCAATCTCTCTATAAGAGAGTATTACCCCATCCCCCGCCAAAATTTCTAAGCGCTTAGATCAAAGGCACTTAGCTTTGACTTTAGCGCATTGACTTGTTCACATAAAAGTTTAAGGCGATCAATTTCCCAAAGGGCTTTTAACTGACGATAGGGATCCGTCCCTTCTCCAAACACTTGGGTCATATTCTCAAACAAAATTCGATAGGGTTGATCCGTTGGCCACGCACTTAAAATGCTTGCTAGCCAACCTAAGGTTTCTGTTGAATTTACGGCCCAAGCTGCTCGACAAATATAAAATTGCACGGAAAGTGGAAAAAACTGCGACTGAGCATGGGTTAACGCAAGGCGAAAATAATTAATTGCCCGTTGGTTGCGCTGCTGAAATTTACAAATCAACTCTCCTGAGAGATACAGCGCACTGACATGGCTAGGGGTTTGTTGGAGCTGTCTCTCCATTTGGGACATCAACGTTGCCGCGACGCTTCCCTCAAGGGTGGCATCCAGCAGCTGGGTCAGTTGCACCATGTCAAATTGAGCATGGCTGCTTAACATTTTCGCTAACTCGAAGTTCAGCGATGTTGGAACCATTGAGATCAACGCTTCTGGATTAGGCGTTGATAGGGCGGGGGCAGCGGGGGTTATTTTTGCCAATAATTTTTCGAGTAGCCCTGGACCCATCTGGCTATAGCCTCGATCTACGGATCGAATCGAGTTTGCTAAATCTTCAGAGGAGGTGGTTTTGAGTAAATAGCCTTTTGCCCCAGCCTGAAGCGCCTCGGCAATATGATCATCTTGGTCAGAACCACTGAGTAACAAAACTGCCACATTAGGAAACCGATTGGCAATCAATTGGGTTGCTTCAACCCCACTCATCACGGGCATATATTGGTCAATCAACAGAACATCAGGTTCCAGTGTGGTCACAAGCTCGATTGCTTCTTGACCATTCGCCCCAGTTCCCACAATTTGAATATCCGGCTCTGATTCCAATAAGGCTTTGAGACCCTGGGTGATCACTTTTTGATCGTCAACAATCACAACTCGAATCATGCTTCTATTTTGTGAAGATGCATCGGGCTTTAAGATGTATCGGCCTAACGCCGAATTGAGATGAAGATACGGAAAAAGGCGGCACCCAGATTCGAACTGGGGATAAGGGCTTTGCAGGCCCCTGCCTTACCACTTGGCCATGCCGCCATAGATTTTGTTTCAGCAGTTTCATATCATCGCACGTCAATAGATTAAAGATCAAGCGCGATCCATTCAAAATTCATGATTCTGGACTCATTTGCAGCGCACCTCAAGGTTGATGCAGAATAGCAGGACATAATCTGCATCCAGGAGCTGTGATGGAACTGGCAACCACCTTAACCACGCAAACCGTTCGCAACGCAATCCGAGAGGTGGGCATTAACCCCAATCATTGGTACGCGGTGGGTTGGTCAGATTCTCTGAAGCCAGGAACGGTCACAGCCGTCACCGTGTGGAACCAGGCGATCGCCCTCTACCGTGCCACAGACCGTCAGCTTCACGCCTTGGAGGATGCTTGCCCCCATCGTGGCATTGCGCTCCACAAAGGGCGGGTGCAGGGCTGTACCTTAGCCTGTGCCTACCACGGTTGGGAGTTTGATGGAGATGGCGCGTGTGTCAATATTCCCTATGTGCCTGAGGGGCAAAAGTTACCCCCAGCCAAGGCCCGCAGCTATCCCGTCCAGGAAAAATATGGGGTCATGTGGATCTTCCCAGGGGATGCGGCGCTGGCTCAAGCCACTCCGCTCATTGACATTCCAGAGTTTGGGCAAGACAACTTACTGATGATCCCCATTACAGGGCATTTCAAGGCCCACTTTTCCATTTGTAATGAAAACGCAATGGATGTATTTCATGGGTTCCTTCACCAGGAGCTTCAGGGTTGGTTTGACCCTGTGTTAATCCATCTCAAAGAAACGGAAGAGGCTGTCCAAGCGGCCTACCAGGTCTCTTACAAGGGGCAAGTGGCAAAGTTTTTAGGCTTGAGCAAAGATGCCCACTCCGTCACAACGTTACCGATCGCCATTGAGTACCGTTACCCCAACTACTTCACATCTTTGGAGGGGATTTCGTCGCTGTACTTGATGCGATCGCCCGTCGGCCCTCAAGAAAGCCGTTCCTTTGCGCTGTTCTTTTTCCGTGTCAATTTACCCCAGTGGTTTCTCAATCTTGTGCGGCCTGTGTTGGTGCCTGTACTGCAACGCTTTGTCCTACATCGGTTTTTAGCCCAAGATGTGGAAATGATGGAAAGTGAACAGCGCACCTATAGCGAAAATCCAACCCGTCGCTATTTAGAAATTAACCCCGCCATTATTACGCTTCAGCGCTTTACCCTGCGGCAGTACGAAAAATATCTGGAGCAAACGGCAGACTCAACACCTACCCCATAATCTGCACCATCATTTGCTCTGCCTGAGCGCGATAGCTGCCGCCAAATAAATTGAAGTGATTGAGGATGTGGTAGAGGTTATAAACCCCTTTGCGCTGCTGATAGCCCACCGCTAAGGGCCACACAGCCTGATAGCCGTCATAAAAGCCCTTGGGGAATCCCCCAAACAGTTCGGTCATGGCAAGATCGACCTCGCGATCGCCCCAATACACTGCCGGGTCAAAAATCACAGGCTCACCATCCCGACTAAATCCAGCATTCCCAGACCATAGGTCGCCGTGCACCAGGGACGGTTTGGGGTGATGGCTCAAGTGGTTTGCGATCGCCCTCAAAAGTTTGTCCGTCTGGGAAAAATTTGCCCCTCGGCGCTGGGCAAGCTGAAGCTGATAACCAATCCTGTGCTCAATAAAGAATTCAGCCCAGTCTTGCGTCCACGGATTGGGTTGCGATGTACTGCCAATGGTGTTGTTTTGATCCCAGCCGAAGCCTTTGGAACGGTTGGCGGCACGGTGCAAATGGGCCAATTGACGACCCAATGCAGCCCAACTGGAAGCATCGCCCCGTCCTAGATCAATCCATTCCAAAACCATAAAGCTGTTGTTGGCGGCGACACCCCAGCAAATCACCTGGGGCACGCGGATGCTGCGAGCTGCACTTAAATCTTGAAGCCCTCGGGCTTCCGCCTCAAACATGTTGACCTGGCTGGCCTGGTTGAGTTTTACAAAATAGTACTGCCCACCGTCACCAATGCGAAAGGCTTGGTTGATGCTGCCGCCGCTGATAGGGTGGCGATCTCCTAAACAAAAGGGCGCACCCGTCCCACGCTGAATTTGGCTTTCAATGGTATCCCACATCGCTTAAGGTGATTTCCCACAAAGATTGTACCCTTCGACTTCGCTCCCTTCGACAAGCTCAGGACACGGCAGGGTACAATCCCTGACGAGTCTAGCTGGCTGAGCGGAGCCGAAGCCAGCGGTAAGTTGTTTCCCAGAAATCGCTTAACCATTCAGTAAATTGGGCAAATGCTCATCAAAAAGCTGTGGTAGATAGCTTTATCTTGCCACTACCACAGCCTTAACATTTCAATCCCCTAGTAATGACTAGGGGAATAAATGCTGACAAACCTTAGTCTTCGTATAAACGGCATTCCGCCGCATCGGGATTATCATCGCAGTACTGCTGCAAAGAGTTTTTGTGCCCTTCTTCCGACTTCGCTTGGCGGTGAGCTGCCTCAGAGGATAGCTCTTCCAGCTCTTCGTAAGCCAATGCACAGTCTGTAGAGGCTGGATTTTCGGCACAAACTTCACGAGCCTGCAACCGTACCTCATCAATCTTGGTTTGAATATCGCTCATATTTTTTGATTCTCAACAACTGCCGCTAACCTGAACTTAAGCTATCACTGGTCGTGGAGTCTAGCTCAAATTTGCGCTAAACGTATTTTATCTGCTCTCTATTCTAGCTTGACATCGACGGTGTCGTAGATCACTGCGCCCTTGGGTCTTCAAAATTAATCTAGTGAAGTTGGAACCTCGAGCCTAGAACAAACCGTCTTTCCTTAAACAGGGAAGCATTTCACCCGAAATTCATAATATTTCCTTAATCAAAGTCCCCCAAAACAACAAATCTTAAAAAAGTAGCGACATTCTAGAAAGCCTGGGCTAGATTGTGAGCGTCAATACTGTTCTAGCGGTCGGGGGTCACTATACTACTTGCAATCGTGAGGGAACGATAAATGTCTAAAATTTGTGACGATATCAACCAAACTGACCAATTACGCTTCTGGGTGAGTGAATTAACCGCGTTCTCTCCCAAACAGGTCGATTCTGTCGTAGAAGTACTCAAGGCTCGCAAACTAAGATCTGTGGATCGGATCGCGTCTTAAGCCTTGGAGTGAAATGCTCTATGGCCTTTTGATTCATGAAAATCCATCTTCCACTTTTTCGTTTCTCCATTGATGTCGCTCATACCCTTGTGAGGTTGAGCAAAAGACTTTATTTAGTAATCCTGAAGCAATAGCGATCTGGCGGGCGGGATTTTAGAGCGCGTTTTGTAAGGATATCTACTCTGAACTCAACTTGATCGTCCTAAGGATGCCATTTTGAGCGTTATTGAGCGCACTACGGGGGCAACTGAGACACCTTAAAACTCTGCTAGACTGCGAAGGGAGTTTTGGGATCTTGAGGTTTTGGGTAGGACAATTTTCCAAACGCCAATCAAGTTATTGTTTGTTTCGACATCCGTCGGCCCGTTAGGGTCTGGTAATGGGGGAGGGGTTGAACTGACCCTCCTCAATATCGCAAAGATAATGATGGGACTTGGACATACTTTGGAGGTCGTTGCCCCCAGAGGGTCTCGACTGGAAGGTATTGCAGTACATGAGATAGACGGAATGCTTCAGGTTCCGGCTCAAACTTTATTGCGCACTGGGCCTATTACAATGCCCAATCAGTCCGTGCTGGGTAATATGTGGGCCTATGTCCGGCAGGTGCAAGGGCAGTTTGACCTGATCGTAAATTTTGCCTACGATTGGCTTCCGTTTTATCTAACGCCGTTTTTGACAACCCCCGTGGCTCATCTGGTGAGTATGGGTTCTGTCAGTGACGCAATGGACTCGATTATCGAACAGGTTGCGACCCAGTATCCCAATGCCGTTGGGGTTCATACGCGCACTCAGGCCCAAACCTTTGCGTTTGAAGACCGCTGTGTGCCTGTAGGCAATGGGTTAGATTTGACGCGTTACAGCTTTTGTGAACAGCCAGGGAACGCCCTATGTTGGTTGGGTAGAATTTCGCCGGAAAAGGGGCTAGAAGATGCGGTCAAAGCCGCCCTGGCAGTGGGTATGCCGCTCAAGGTGATGGGGCATATTCAAGATCCGGTCTATTTTGAACAGATTCAGCGGATGTTTCCAAAAAATTCCGTGGAGTATTTGGGGTTTCTGGATACCGATGGGATGCAGAAGGTGCTGCGCCACTGTTGCGGGCTATTGGTGACGCCGCGCTGGGTGGAGGCGTTTGGCAATGTTGTTATGGAGGCACTGGCCTGTGGGGTGCCTGTGATAGCCTATCGTCGGGGAGGGCCTGCTGAAATTGTGCGGGATGGAGAGACGGGTTGGTTGGTGGAGCCGGATAGTGTGGATGGGTTGATTACAGCCATTCAATCCCTAGATCGGATTGATCGCAAGGCTTGTCGAGGGCAGGCGGAGCAGGAGTTTTCTCTGGAGGCGATGGGCGATCGCACAGAAGCTTGGTTTGATGCAGTGTTGAAATCTTGGCCGAGGGTTAGATAAATGAGTGTGATTACGCTGCGATCTTTACAAAAGGACTTTGGCATCAAAGAAATTCTAAAAGACGCCAACTTTAGCCTAGAACCGATGGCAAAGGTTGGGATCATTGGCACCAATGGGTCTGGTAAGTCTACGCTTTTAAAGATGATGGCGGGACTGGAACCTATTGATGGCGGCACCATTTGGGTGAATCCGAGCGTCAAAATTGTATATCTAC
This sequence comes from Acaryochloridaceae cyanobacterium OTE_25_metabat_464, assembly GCA_031362245.1. Classification (GTDB taxonomy): domain Bacteria; phylum Cyanobacteriota; class Cyanobacteriia; order Thermosynechococcales; family Thermosynechococcaceae; genus JAAURS01. The sequence goes on from JANLSD010000350.1 coordinate 27,117, forward strand.
CTCAACAGCCAGATTTAGATGATGAGCGAACCGTTTTAGATCAAGTTTTTGCGGATAGCGGCGAACAAGCGGAACTGGTGCGGGAGTACGAAGTTTTATCCAATAAGCTGGCTCACGGGGAAGGGGATCTCGATCAGGTTTTGGCACGACTCTCAGACGTGACCCACCGGATGGATGTGACTGGAGCCTGGGATCTGGAAACCAGTGCCAAAATTATTTTGACGAAGCTGGGCATTGAAGATTTTGAGGCCAAGGTGGGGAGTTTATCGGGGGGCTATCGTAAACGGATTGCCCTTGCGACGGCACTCCTTTCAAACCCCGATGTGTTGTTGATGGATGAGCCGACGAACCATCTGGATGCGCTTTCGGTGGAGTGGCTGCAAAGCTACCTCAAACGATTCCGAGGGGCGCTGCTGCTCATTACCCACGATCGCTATTTTCTGGATCAGGTCACAAACGGCATTGTGGAAATTGACCGTGCCGATCTCTATACCTATGATGGCAACTACTCTTACTACCTAGAAAAGAAGGCCTTGGCGGAAGAATCTGCTGCCAGCACCCAACGCAAGCATTCTGGGGTTTTGCGACGAGAACTCGAATGGCTTAAGCGTGGGCCTAAGGCCAGAAGTACGAAGCAAAAGGCTCGGATTGATCGCATCCGCGATATGCAGAATCAGTCCTTTAAGCAGGTGCAGGGGAAGGTTGAGATTTCCACTGTGGGGCGACGGATTGGCAAGAAGGTCATTTCACTCGACAAAATTGCGAAAGGGTTTGATGGGCGATCGCTAATCCACGACTTCACCTATGAATTCAGCCCCGAAGACCGGATTGGCATTATTGGCCCCAATGGTGCGGGCAAGTCCACCCTGATGAATATTATTACGGGACGGCTGGAGCCGGATGACGGTACGGTTGAAATTGGCACCACCATTGAGTTTGGCTATTTCGACCAGCATTCTGACGATCTAAGCCTGAACCCCACTCAGCGGACGATCGATTACCTCAAAGATATTGCGGAGCTGATTACCATTTCGGATGGTTCTGTGATTACAGCCTCGCAAATGCTAGAGCGGTTTTTGTTTACGCCCAACCAGCAGTATGCGCCAATCCAGATGCTCTCTGGGGGCGAAAAGCGGCGGCTGTTTTTGCTGAAGGTCTTAATGGCGGCACCAAATGTATTGATTTTAGATGAACCGACCAATGATTTGGATGTCCAGACCTTAGCGGTACTCGAAGACTACCTGGAAGACTTCAATGGCTGTGTGATTGTGGTTTCCCACGATCGCTATTTTCTAGATCGCACAGTCGATACTATCTTTGCGTTTCAGGCTGATAGTACGCTGCGGCAATACCCTGGCAACTACTCGGTCTACCTAGATTTCAAAAAGACAGAAGAGAATGCAGCAGCGGCAAAGGAAAAGGCGGTTTCTAACCCTACGCCCTCGCAACCTAAGGTGTCTGAGCCTGAAGTGACACCTGCCAAGTCTTCCCGAAAGATGTCTTATAAAGAAAAGCGAGAGTTTGAGCAGTTAGAGACTAAAATTCCTGAAATGGAGTCCCAAAAGATCGCCCTTGAAAAAACGCTCTATGGGAATTCACAGTCTGGGTTTACAGATGTGAAGGAGCTTGCGGAGCAGTTGGCGGCACTGGAAAAGGCGATCGAGGTTTCAACGGAGCGATGGATGGAGTTGTCGGAGTTGATTGCGTAGGAGCGCTCAGATCTTGTACCAGTTGCACCAACCGCCAGGAAATTATTTTCCTGGTTCATCGCTCAAGGCCATTCAAATCTGAGAACCAGTAAACGCGATCGCCGCGATGGTCAAAGCCCACCCCAGGTAGATCAGGAAATGGGGTATTTATACCCACCTTCCGCTGTTCGGGGAGGGCAGCAGAGAATTAAAATGTATCTAAATTGGTGCTAGAAAGCGAAGAGGTTTCAATCACTTCAGGAATAAGGGTAGAGAATCTAGACCATCTGGGGATTGTCGCAGGATTGATAGAT
>JANLSD010000357.1:0-19030 GCA_031362245.1 Acaryochloridaceae cyanobacterium OTE_25_metabat_464
TTCAAGTGCTCCATGAATCCTGTCACGATTACATTCACATGAGCAACTAAGGATGTCGGGAGCTGTATGCGGTGAAAGTCGCACGTACAGATCTAATAGAGAGGGGCGGAGGGTAATACCTCCCCTCGACTCTACCGTATACGCGATTAGTTTTAAGCAAACTCCATTGCCGTCCGGTGAAGCGCATGACGTTAAGGGTGGTGATAGAGGCGACCCTCCATCCCGTGAGATTGGCAAACTGTCACAGATTCAACAGTCCGAAGTCTCACACCTGATGAACGGTCGTTTCAAACGCTTTAGCGAAGGCAAACTGTAGGGCCTTCTCAAAAAGCTAGATTGCGAAGTTACCATGCTCATTACCCAGCCAGACCACAGCTACGGCATCTCGCTCTCCCTGTGAGATCAGAGTCTCTCAACCTTCGCTAACATCTGGAAACTAGTTAGCGAACCGTCAAAACCCCTGCAATCATCTGAGGGCAAGGGGTATAGCGGCTTTTGGGCTGGTGTGATCAAATGAGTGGGTTTATACTCTGCTACGTTCTGAAATGACGGGGCTTTAAATTCAGTTCTTCGGTAAAGTTGCATAAATCCGTCGCGCCATCGGCATCACGACCCTAGGAAGGGCATACTAGAAGACGCCACTACCGTTCTATTGGGGCGGCTTAGCTGCTTCTCCAGCCCTTCCGTCGAGATGTTGCGATGCTCAATCTAGATTTAGTTCACTCTCTACAAGACATCACAGACCTAAATCAACTCAAATCTGAGCTGAACGAATTGCCTGCGATCGATGTGGGCGATTACATTGTCGAAATCAACTCAGACCGACGGGCGATCGCCTTCCGTCTACTCAACAAAAACCAAGCCACAGAAGTCTTTGAATACCTGCCCCCCGATGTACAAGCAGAGCTGATTGGATCGCTCCATGATGCCCAAGTGCAGCAGGTGATTGAGTCCATGAGTCCCGATGACCGGGCGGAGCTGTTTGATGAGCTGCCAGCACGGGTGGTAAAACGACTGCTCAAGGAACTCAGCCCCAACGAGCGCACGGCTACCTCTACTATTTTGGGTTACTCAGAAGGCACCGCAGGCCGTCTGATGACCACAGAATATGTGCAGATCCGCCAAGGGCTAAAGGTGAGCGAAGCCATCCAAAAAATTCGGCTGACGGATCAAGATAAAGAAACGGTCTACTACGCCTACGTCACCGATGACTCTCGTCGTCTAAAGCAGGTGGTGTCTCTGCGGCAGCTCCTGTTTTCAATTCAGGATGTTTTGGTCAGAGATATCGCCAGCGATCGCGTGCTCCAAGTCCATACCGACACCCCCCAAGAAGAAGTCGCCCAGCTCATGAAACGCTACGACCTTCTGGCAGTCCCTGTGGTAGATCGCGAAGATCGGCTGGTGGGCATTGTTACCATTGATGACGTCGTGGACGTGATCGAAGAAGAAGCCACCGAAGACATTCAAAAACTCGCGGGGATTAGTGGGGATGAACAGGCATTGTCAGCGCCCCTGACCACGCTCCAAAAGCGCCTACCGTGGCTGTTGGGCAATTTAGCGCTTTATATCGGGGCAGCTGGGGCGATCGCACCGTTCCAGTACCTGATTGCGATCGTGCCTGTCCTTGCGGTGATCATGCCTATCATGTCCAACGCCAGCGGCACCGTTGCCATTCAGGCGCTTTCCGTGACCGTGCGGGGGCTGGGTGTGGGAGAGGTGACGCCCAAGGAAACCCTGCAAGTGTTACGGAAAGAACTTTTGGCAGGCATGGGTACGGCCCTAGCCCTAGGCATTACCGTTACCCTTCTGTCGATGATTTGGGCTACCCCGAAGGAGCGTTGGGTGGGCTTTGTCGCAGGGTTTGTGATGGCCCTCAATGTCATTATTGCCGCTAGCCTTGGCACACTGCTGCCAATGATGTTTAAGCGTATGAAGCTAGATCCTGCCCTCATTAGCGGGCCGCTATTGACCACAATGTTAGACGGCATTGGCTTTCTGACTTTTTTGAGCCTTATTTCCTCAGTTCTCAAGTGGCAACATGCAACTTCGACTTAAGGCTTGATTTAGTGGGCCAGGTAAGTAAAGCTTGGAAGTGCCGTTTAGCTGACTCAGCCGTGCTCAACCCTGTCTTGCTCAGTACAAAAATTTTCGGACTGATGCTCGCCTTAACAGGCTGCACCTTCTCCGGCAACACCACGCCTACCGCCACGGCCTCAATTTTAAGTCAGACGCCCACAGATTCAGCGGGGCAGGTACCACTGCAAGCCACAGCCCCAACGCCCCAACCCAATCTTCTGGGCATCAACGTCGATTCGCCCAATGACTACAGCGGCACGCGAATGTTTGCCGATGCCATTAAACAAAGTCGAGAATGGCGTAAACCCAATACCCAAAATCCTGCCGCAACGGATAGCAACGGCTGGCCCCTGGAAGATGTAGACATCACCGTGTGGCAAGGCATTACACGAATGAACGGAACCTACCGTCTTTCCTTTGTGGGTCAGGCCGATGCAAGGGTCGGCTGCTGCTCCGGCAGCGTTCAAAATAAAGTCTATAGCGCCAGTACCAATACCACCACCGCTGATGTGGTTTACCCTGCCACCGATGGGAATGGACTCTTTTTAGTCTTTAGCAACACCAAGCGCACCGCCTCAAGTTCCACTGGCTCTGGCATTACCAACGTTAAGTTAATGCGCCCCGTAACAGAAGGGGGCGCGACGTCTTATCCACCCACCACACTTTTTACAACGCCCTACAAAGACAGCCTGAGGCGTTTTAAAGTCCTCCGCTTCATGGATTTTTTGGCAACCAACAGCAACCAACAGCAGCATTGGTCAGATCGCCTTACACCCACTCAGTACTCCATGAACCAAACGGCCCCAGGCTATGGATGGCAGGGTAAGGGGGGGGCTTACGAGTATGCGATCGCCCTTTGCAACGAACTCAATGCGGACTGCTGGCTCACCGTTCCGGCCCAAGCCGATGACGACTATGTGCGTCAGCTTGCGGTTCTGATTAAAGCGCAGTTAAAGCCCAGCCTGAAGCTCTATGTGGAATACTCCAATGAGCTTTGGAACTTTGCCCCCGCCTTTGGGCAAAGCAATCAAAACCTTGCCCTTGCAAAGGCTGAAGTGGCGACGGGTTCCCCTCTCAACTTTGATGGCAGCACCAATGCAGGGGATTGGGGGTGGCGACGGGTGGCTAAACGCGGAGCCGAAATTTCCCTCATCTTCCGGCAAACCTTTGGGGATGATGCCATGATGAAGCGGGTGCGGCCCCTACTGATGTCTCAACTTGGGTTTACCAATGGGCCGCTGTTTCAGGCCGTTTATTTTTTGCAGAACTATTACAACAATCCCGCGCAAGTGGCGGCTCCTAACCCGCCCAAGTATTATTTTTATGGGTTAGGTGGCAGCGGATACTATAGTCCCCAAAATCCAACCTCCCCCGATGCGGTCTTTGCAGACCTCAGTAACACCACCGTCTGGACTAAATCATTGCAACAGGATGCCGATTATGCTGCCGCCTTTGGACTCAAGCGGATTGCCTACGAGGGTGGCCCAAGTCTACAAGGGGGAAGTATTACAGACTCAACCCGCCCCACCTATCGCAATGACCCACGCATGAAGGCTGCAATGGTACAGGCCCACGATAATTGGAGCGCCAATGGGGGAGATTTGCTGGCCTACTTTACTCTGACAGGCGAATCCCCTTGGGGCTTTGTGCCCGACATTTGGGATGCCGCTGCACCCCAGCAAAACCTGAAGTTCCAGGCAATGGATACCCTCAATACTCAACCACGGGCACGCGTCACCTATGGGGTCACACTTCCGGCGGTTTTGGATGCAGCACAGTACAATGCCCCGCCCCAAGGTCTGATCTATAATTCCACTCAGCTTAAGCCAGGGCAATGGCTGAGCTACAGCGTTCGGGCGGACGTTGCCAGCCTATTTAAAATCCAACTCAAGGGCAACGCGGATATTGCCAATAGTCAAATCGAAGTCTGGGTGGATGGGACTGCGGTCAGCGTTGTGAGTCTGCCTCAATCAGGCATCATTCCAAGCGCAGGGACAAGCCTGGAGGTCAAGGCATCTCTGACCGAAGGACTCCACGGCATTATGATTCGCAGTAAGACGGGGACCTTCAATGTGGCACAGGTGATTGTGCGGTAGTAATGGATCCCTAGGGTTATTGCCAAAGGCGATCGATGGGTAGCCCTAGGCCCGCTTGATAGCGAATCGCCAACGTGATGGCCACGCAAACCATCAGGAAACAGGTACTTTTTAGGTCTTGTAAAAGGCCAGAAAACCCTTCTTTCCAGAGTCCGTAGCTGATGGCGATGTAGAAGGGGACGTCATTGAGGGCGATCGCAATAATCGCCCCCAGTGGCCCGAGGATGGCAAACCCCAAGGGCAACGCCACCAACATATAAATAAATTTCAGACAATTCCCCACGGCCCCATACAGTGGTTTCCCCACCGCAATCAGGGCAGGGGCAGTGGTCATCGGCAATAGCCGAGGCCAGTTGCCAAGAGCCAAAATGGGCAGCATCCAGGCCGCTTGCGCCCACTGAGAATGATATAGACTCAGAATCAAAAAATCGCCAAAGCAAATGAGTCCTGTTAAGCCAACTGCGGTTACGAGTAATAGAATTTTGCGTTTCTCTAGAATCTTGCGGCGTAGTTCTGGCCTGGGTAAATGACTTTGCTGAGAAATGACGGGCAGCATGACGTTACCGCCCACGGCCTGAATGACAGAGAGGGGTAAGTCCGATAGGGTAAATGCAATGGTGTAAATGCCAAGCAATTCCAGTGAAAATAATCCACCTAGAATGAGGCGATCGGCTTGGGCCGCGAGAAATGTCATCGCAGTGGACAGGAAAATCCATCGCCCAAACTGTACCAAGTCTTTGAGCACGTCTTTATCCCAGGCCAGACGATTGGTATAACCCAGGCAATGACTCCCAATCATCTTCAGCATGCTGGCGATTAATCCACTCCCAATCAACGCCCAAATCGTAGGACTGAGATAAGCCCACACCAGCATGATTAGGGTTGACATGAGCTGAGTCACGAACTCGAAGCGCGTAATCTTCCCAACATCTAGGCTGCGATTAAGCGAAGCTAATGACGTGGATGTGAGTCCATCAATAATGGTGGTAAATCCCAGGATTGGGATAAGCCACCACACAAAACCTGGCTTGTGGTAAATCGCTGCAATGGGCCATGCCATCCCCCAACAGCACACCCATAAGCCCACGCCACGAATGATCTGAAGCGTCCAGGCTGTGTTAAGAAAATCTGGATCCTCTCCCCGTGGGTTTTGAATAATGCTGGGACGAACGCCGATATCGGAAAAAAAATGTAGCCCCAAGATAAAGGTATTGAGTAGCGCCATCAACCCAAATAAATCGGGAACTAATAGGCGTGTGAGGATCAAGTTGCTGGCAAACCGGAGACCCTGACTGGAGCCATAGCCAATCAACGTCCAGACCGTTCCCCGAACGGCTAATGATTTCAGGGATGCCATAGGTGCCTACATCAATGCTTCAGCTTTAGTATTCACCACTCCATGCCAGAATGCCTATTGTTCAAAGAATCCGGATCTCGATTCTGCTACGGCCTGGAGCAGGGTCTTAGTTTGCAAAACGGGCAAAGAGTTTAATAGGATAAGATTGTCTGTCTTACCAAAAGAGATTAAAAGCAATGGAGCCTGCTCTAACGCGCATCGGGACTCAAATGTCGGCACTGACTGGCGTGCGGGCCATCATGAAAGACATTATCGAGACGCTCCGAGACGGTCAAGGCAAGACCTTCATTAATCTGAGTGCAGGCAACCCCGTCATTTTGCCCGAAGTCGAACAACTTTGGCGCGACTGCACAATGGAACTGCTGAGCAGCCCCGAGTATGGCGAAGTGGTGTGTCGCTACGGAGCCAGCCAGGGGTACGCTCCCCTCGTTGATGCGATTGTTGAAGACTTTAATCAGCGCTATGGCTTGTCCCTTAATGCCCGACAGGTGCTGATTACCCCAGGCAGTCAGTCTCTTTATTTTTTGGCAGCCAATGCCTTTGGTGGACTCGATAACGCCGGAAACCTGAAGCGCATCGTTCTGCCCCTCAGCCCAGATTACACAGGCTATGGCGGCGTGAGTTTAGATTCTAATGCGCTGTTAGCCTACAAACCCAAGCTGGATATTGATGAAGCAGGCCATCGCTTTAAGTATCGCCCTGACTTTAGCCAACTCCAAATGGATGAAACCACCGGATGCGTCATTTTTTCCCGTCCCTGCAATCCGACTGGAAATGTGCTGACGGATGAAGAGGTTGAGAAAATTGCAGCCTTGGCGGCTCCCTTTAATGTGCCTGTATTGATTGATTCTGCCTATGGCCCACCCTTCCCAAGCCTCAACTTTACAGAGATGAAGCCCTACATTGGCGGGAATGTCCTGCATTGTATGAGTCTTTCCAAGGCAGGGCTACCTGGAGAACGGATTGGCGTTGCCATTGGCGATGAGCAAATTATTCAGACCCTGGAGGCATTCCAGACTAATATTTGTATTCACTCGGGGCGCTACGGACAGGCGATCGCCGCCCGAGCCATCCGTTCCGGTGCCTTACCCCAAATCTCCGAGACCATCATTCGTCCGTTCTACCAGAACAAATTCGCCATCCTAGAAGCCGCCCTCAGCGAATTCATGCCCCAGGATCTACCTTGGTTCCTCCATCGTGGGGAAGGCGCGATTTTTGGTTGGGTTTGGTTCCGCGACCTGCCCATGACCGACTGGGATTTGTATCAGCAGTTAAAAGAGGTTGGGGTTATTGCTGTCCCAGGCAGCACCTTCTTCCCTGGTCTACGGGAAGACTGGCCCCATAAGCATCAGTGCCTACGCCTCAGCCTCACGGCAACAGACGCAGAAATTCATGAGGGGATGAAACGTCTCGCTGAGGTTGTGCAGCGCGTGTACACAACCCAACTCCCATCCACTGTTACCCAATCCACTGTTACCCATTGATCTTTACCTATTAAAGCGTTTTACCCTATGCTCACAGATCTCAACGAGTGGATTGAAATTGGCCGGATTGTTTCCCCCCAAGGCTTAAATGGGGAAGTACGGGTTTATCCTGACTCCGATTTTCCTGAACGGTTTATGACCCCAGGAGAGCGTTGGATGCTCCGCCCTGGCGCAAAAGAGCTAGAGTCTGTCACCCTCCAGACAGGGCGCTTTTTAGATGGCAAGGGACTCTATGTGCTGCGCTTTGCCGAGTTTGTGAGTATTGATCAAGCAGAAATGCTGCGTGGGACAAAGCTGATGGTGCCCGTGGGCGATCGCCCTCCTCTAGGGGAGAACGAGTTCCACGTCATGGACTTAGTGGGCATGACTGTGGTGGATGGCAACACCCAAACCATCATAGGCACAGTCATAGGCATTGCCAACGCAGGCAATGATTTGCTAGAAATTGAGCCACAGAACGCCCCAGGCCAGAAAGTTCTAGTCCCAATGGTGAAGGCATTTATAAAATCCCTTAATGTTCAAACACGGAAAATAGAGCTGTTGCCGATTCCTGGACTGATTCCCGATCTATCGGAAATTGACCAGGAAGATATCACCCAGGAAGATATCACCAAGTTGGGTCAGAAAATAAATTAACCGTCAAGGTACTAAACCCAGGGGGGATGGCCGTAATACAGGTGCACACATCCCCCACCTCCTCAATTTCCACCTCACAGGCATGGCAGGAACCCATCAAACATCCTGTGGGAATATCGATTCCAGCCCTCGCTGCCACAGCCAAGAAAGATTCTCCCACCTCAGCCTCCACTTCAACCGCATCGGGCAAAAACCGAATAACAACACTCACCAAAAACCTCCGACCAGGGATTGAAGCTATTTAAATTGTAAGAGCTGCGCCTTACTGCCTAAATCGATCGCAATAAAAAAGAGGGTAGACAACGCCACCCTCCTCACTCATCTCAAATGAATCGTTTTAGACAAACCATTCTTCAATGGCTTCAGCCTTCGTATTGGTGCGGCGCTCCGGCGTTTCACGGGTGAACCGCATTTGAATCGCACGGGTTTGCTCACCATCCGCTGCCACCGCCATGATGGGGAAATCAAGCAGCCCATCTTGAAAGGACATCTGGAAGCGGAACGTACCATCAGGGGTTAGCTCAATGGGCCGACCGCCAATGGTGACATGGGCATCGGGTTCTGTTGCGCCGTAGACAATCAGTTCAGCATCCGCCACCAACCAGAATTGACGAGGGCGTGTAGGGAGAGAACCAGAGAAGAGACCCGCACCCGAGGCTGTTAATCCAGCACCAGACGCCGTAGGCAAGGCCCACAGACCCACACCGGAGGGGAAGACAAAGGAGCTGACGGTTTGCTCGTGAACCTTAGCCTGCTGCATGGAGCCAAATACAGAACCATCAATTCTGAGAGCGTCTGGGCCTTGAGCCAAGTTGAAAATCTGATCGTAGATCGCATCGCCCGCTTTGGGGTAGGTGACGACGTTACGAGTGGGCTGTTTGAGTTCTGCAATGGTCTGACCCCGTAGTTCGGCTTCCCATTCTACGGTGACGAAGTGATCGTCAATCCAGTCAGAGGGATAGGTGGGAGGAATGCGAACCTCAGCAGAACGCGCCATCAACAACCATCGACCATCATAGGTACGGTAGCCAATTTCCACCACGTAGTCGCGATCGCTCACTGGAATTGGCAAATACCATTCCCGCGCCATCTCATCACAGGGATACTCTTGGACGCTATGGGGGACTTGGTGCTCAATATTAATGTCGCTCACGTCGTAGATCCGCACCGCAAGCTGCTGACCACCCTGCGATCGCAGTTCAGACTTATGGGAGTTAGGGATATCCCAGTACGCATAGGCCCACTGGGGGTCACGGGGCATGAGGACAATCCGACTTTCGCCATAGCCCTCAGGGAAATCGCCTAAGGACTCATCCACACTCGCTAAAGCCGGATTGTAAAACGCAGATACAATGCCCACATCGTACTTGGTGGACTCAACCTGCTCTTGCGTTTCAAAGGAGTCAGCAGCGTGTGGCATAGGAGAATTTATAGTTTGATTTTGAGCGTCTTGGATAGAAGCCAGAAGCTGATCTTTACGCATCCGGCTATACCGAGACACACCAAATCGGCTGGCAACGCGGCGCAGTTGCCGCAGGGTCATTTCTTCTAAAGGGGGTTGATCGTAGGTCATAGGTCAGTAGACCTCCTGAGCTGGGTTATGGCAAGAATCAATATCAAGAAAACTTCATATAAAAGTTTTTTATGAATGGACAGGCTCATCCGTGGGGATCAACTTGTTACGAACAACTTAACATTTTCAGAACAGATGTCAAGCCTCAAGAAGCTTGATTTTAATGGCTTTTACGATTTTTAGGCTTTTTGGGGATCTAAATATCAAGACTTCATGACATACGATTCCCTGAAGCTAACTAAGTATTTAGGCTTATTAAAGCATTGTCCATACCCTAGGGTAAGCGGAAAAATCATTGGTGATACCGCAGGGATGTTTTTCCGCATTGTGCAAGGTGAGATGACAAGAAGGAACTTTTAGGGAGAGAATCGTCACAGAGAAAGGACGTGCTCTTTGGCACCGCCATCAGAATTTGAGATCGGGCATACTAAACTCACACGCTTCGGGGAATCATCATGATTAAACAAAAATTGCTGGTCTGCGCCAGCGTAATAGCCTTAGCGGCAGCCACTGCAATCCATCCCGTCATGGCGCAGCCTGCTGCTTCTACGCCCACTGGCGTCACAGAAATTTTGAAACAGCTTAATCTAACGCCAGACCAACAAAAGCGCGTTGATGAAATCCAAGCGTCAGCCGCAGTCAAGATCAAGGAAGTGCTATCCCCTGAACAGGCGAATCAGTTAAAAGCCCTGGCAGAAGCAGGGCAGGGAGATGCGGATTCATTTAACAAGCTAAACCTGACGGATGATCAAAAAGCCAAGCTCAACAGCATCAAAATGAGTCTTGGGTTTGAGCTGTTCCCGATCCTTTCGTCTGAGCAGCAGCAAAAACTGATGGATGCTGTGAAGCCCAAGTCCAAAAGCTAGTCAAGATTGATTGCAAAGGAATAGAAAAGAAGCCTCCAGATCGACCAGACCTGGAGGCTTTTTGCGCTTTCTCAAACATAAAGCGCTTCTACAACTTGAGGCTGGCGTGGAAATCATCCTGTACTTTGGCGGTCAACCGCCGCGACACCTGGCGGACAATCTGGGTGAGGAGGCGATCGCCCGTCCCTTGAATCAACCCCTGTGGGAACCGTCGAATAAACTTAGGAAACACCAGCGCCACATTGAGATCCAATGTCCACTCCACATGGGTTAAGGGTTGAGGTGATGCACCTTCAGAAGACCGATCTACTAATTCAAGTGCTGCATGAAAATCAACCTCATAGCCCTGTTCTTCTGAGGTGCCAGGGATGGTTTCAATGCGGTAAACCCCTTGGTCATCTGGCGGCAACAGATGGAGTCCAATTTTAGGCTCAACCTCAAACCCAAAGGAGCCATAGCGGCCAATGGTTAAAAGGTATCCATAGGCTCCGATTGGCTCAACGGTCATGGGATGGGCGCAGCGACAAAACCAGCCTTGATGTTCATCAAGATACTGTGCCACTGTCTTGGCATTCCCCTTTAACTCCATTGCGCCCAAAAAATGACTGCGAAAATGCATGTGCCCTGTTTCCACAACGGGTGAGGACTCCATGGAGGTCATTTTGGGTTGAGAGGGCTGCGCTTCGGCTAAATCCATCCAGTTATTTTGTGACAGTGATTGCATAGAGTCTGACTGCATCGCTTTTCTTTGCACTTTATAAAAATAGCGTCCTTATCTCTATCACTCCCCATTGACGTCTCTAGTATGACAGTTGGTTCAATATTGATCTGTGATATGGCTCAACTTATCTTTCAGGATGGCTAGCAGCCTGTCGGAAAATCACCCCTCCTTCCCAGCCCCTCTCCCAGAGGCTACGGCGTACACTTGTTGTAAATAGGCTTTCTGACTCGCTAAAGATGAATGAATATGCTGAATTCATCAATGCCTTGTAAAACAAGACGACATGCGGTCGTGCTGGGTGGCAGTATTGCGGGTCTTCTTGCCACCCGTGTGCTCTCAGAGCACTTTGAGCAGATTACGCTGATTGAACGCGATTGCATCCTAGGTAATGCAAGTCACCATAAAGGTGTACCCCAAGCTCGACATGTTCATGTCTTGTTGGCTAGGGGACTGGAAATTGTCACACAGCTTTTTCCAGATCTAGCGGATGGACTCAAAGCACAGGGAGCAACCGAACTCGATTTTGGTGCAGACGTAGGCTGGTATCAATTAGGCGACTACAAATGCCACTTTAACAGCGGAATAAATGTCCTATGTCAAAGTCGCCTGTTACTAGAAACCCAGATTCGGCAACGCGTTGCAGCCTTAATGAATGTGACGATTTTATCGGAATACACCACGCTTGGGCTGAAGTCCACACCTGATCGTAAATCTATTACAGGCATTACCTTCCATCGCAATGGAGCCGCAGAGCAGAATGAATCCCTTGATGCCGACTTGGTTATAGATGCGATGGGGCGTGGCTCACCTTCTTCTCAGTGGCTGGAAGCGCTAGGCTACGAAAAGCCCAAGGTGTCACAAGTTACGGCAGAGATTGGTTATACCAGTCGAATTTATCCCCGTAAGCCGAATGATTTAGGAGGATTAAAGGGATTCATCCTCTCGCCGACTCCCCCTCACGAAAAACGTGGCGGGGTCGTCTCGCCCATTGAGGGCGATCGCTGGATGGTAACGCTGATGGGTTATTTAGGAGAACATGCACCCACCGAGGAGCAAGGGTTTCTTAACTTTGCCCAAAGCCTACCCACCTCTGATATTTATGACCTTATTTCTCAGACACAAGCACTTTCACCTCCGATTCCCCATCGCTTTCGGTCAAGTTTACGTCGTCATTATGAAAAGCTATCTCGTTATGCAGAAGGATACCTCGTCCTAGGCGATGCACTTTGCAGCTTTAATCCTATTTTTGGTCAAGGAATGAGCGTTGCGGCGATAGAGGCACAAGTACTGGATGCATGCCTCAAAACATCCCCAGAAGACCTTACAGATTTACCCAAACACTTTTTTAGAAAGGCTGCTCAAGTCATTAATGCGCCGTGGCAGATGGTAACAGGCGAAGATTTTCGTTATCCAGAGGTGATTGGAAAAAGATCGCTCAACATTGCCGCATTAAACTGGTACATCAGCAAGGTCTATCGAGCCACTCATCGAGACACCATAGTTTATGGTGCCTTTATTCAAGTGATGCATCTTGTGAGATCTCCTCAGGCATTATTCCATCCAAACATTTTGCTTCGAGTGCTGAAAGGGTCGTGCCCCAGATCTGTGGGACGGCAGCTTGAGAGCAAGGCTTCATGAGGATGTGCCAAAAAGCACCAACAGATGTGGGACATTACCCGCAGCCTCTTAGTTATCCAACAATTTTCTCAATAAGGGCAAGCCTTTTAGGGACAACACGACCTCATTCACATATTTAGACTCCGCCACAAGTTCAGTTGACCACCAAAGGGGAATATAAATTCATACATACTACTATTTTTAGGCGAAGAAACAGCCATAAAGCCTACAGAAGAAAACACATAGCATTGACCTAAAATGACATTAACATCAAAAAATAACCACAAAATAATTATGCATACATACAAATTTCAGAACATTTAAGAATATGTTGAAACTGTGAAGAGATTATGTTTTCCGCAAAAATATAACTCAAAGCCATTGATTTTATCCATTCTCTCCCTAAATCCTATGATTTAGTCTTGCTCAGCGACCCTAATCTTTAGACCCGTCAAGTCAACCACCTCCCTAGGGTTAAAAAACATGAACTTAAAGCCAAAAGCCTCTGTCAGGAAAGGTTATGGCTTTTTTGTTGGACTTCACTATGCCAGAAATCACCATAGTATCAACACAATTTAAGAGGCTGAATCCATCAATTGTGTTAACAATGTGTTGAACATTCTTAAGACTTGCTTAAGTGTAGCTATTTAACCAAACCTTACTGTTGACGATCAGTAGCAGATAATGCCAGTATCGCTGTATACCAACTTTCGAGGAAGTTTGCCTAAAGACTTTAATACCTTTGATACTTGGGTTCTGTATAATTTTCTTCAGCATGAGGTGAGAATCATCTCACTTTACCAATCGTTATACTGAAGTTGTGTTGACTAGGCTTAAAACTGAAAAGCGTATTGAACGGGGGTCTACATGGATACGTCATTTTAAGAGTATCTATGTAGTGCAAAGCAAAATCATTAAAACTAGCCTATTTCAGATATTGATCCACAACAATCAGCAGTGGATGCATATCTTGAAGAAAAGTGCCTTCAAGAATAGCAAAACTTATAACCTTTGATTTTTCCTAATCAATCAAACTCTCCTTGAGTTTGTGTTGGGCCACTTCGTAGCGGCTTAAGAGAAGGATAGTCCTATGTTGACTTGAGTAAGGGTGTGCCTTTCAGTTTACCTTTGGTTGCTGGAAAGCATCATGCTGCTCAAAAAGATTTAGGGCAGATGTCTTATTTTGACAAAAGGGTATTTGTTCAAGAGTCCTACGTTGACTTGAGCAAAGCTTAGTTTTTTAGTGTGCCTTTGGCTGCTGGAAATCATTGCTTTACTCAACACAGCTAGGGTAATTTTCTTGTAACTATATAAGGTTATTTTTCCAATTAAATGGTGCTTAAAAATGACATGAGCTTTGATTCCTTAACTCCTTAGGTGATTTATCTAATCTTTTTGCCTAAGCCCGAAACTCTTCAACTTCATTGAATAAAAACCGGAGCAATACATATCATGGCCACCAGTTTTAACGTCAACCAAGCCGACCTTGCCTTCATCCTGAAGCAGATTCAGATTGCTGAACTAAATGCTGGAGGCATGTCGCTCATCGAGGCCATCCAGACGGTCTACCCTGGTTTATCTGCCAGTGATGCGGCAATTTCCCCCTTCGGACTGCGCACGGTCAGTGGTCTCAACAACAATCTTCTGCCTGGTAATTCTCAATATGGCGCTGCCAATACGCTCTTCCCACGCCTTACCAATCCTGTATTCCTCAACGATGCCGATGGGGACATAATGCCGCTGGGACCTGTCGGATCGGGTGCCCCCACTATTACAAACAATAATTATGGTGTGCCAGGAAGCGTCGCTGATGCCGACCCACGCATCATTTCAAATCTGATCGTCAATATGACGACTAATAATCCGGCGGCGATCGATGCCTACCTCAACAACCCGTTGTCCCTCGCTCAGTTTGAAGCAGATCATCCAGGTATGATTCCCGTTGCGCCGACTGATCCACGTTTGACGGCACCAGGGGGGCCAGGTAACTACCTAGCAATTACGAACACAGACATCGCCACTATCCCCAATATCTCCCCTGATATTGGCCTTTCTCCCGGCTTTAATTCCTGGATGACATTCTTCGGGCAGTTCTTCGACCACGGTCTTGATCTTGTTACCAAGGGAAGTAACGGCACCGTCTATATCCCGCTACAGGTGGACGATCCACTCTACGACAAAGGTTTTGATGGCATTGCTGGTACTGCGGATGATGGGCCAAATTTCATGGCGCTGACTCGTGCGACCCCTACAATGGTTGATCCCGATGGAGCAGGGCCGTTGCCAGCCGTTCCACAGTTTGAAAACACCACAACAGCCTTCGTTGACCAGAACCAAACCTATACTTCGGACTCCTCGCACCAGGTGTTTCTGCGCGAGTATACTTTCTCCGTAGATTCCAACGCTGATGGAATAAAAGACAGTTTTGCGGTTAGCACAGGCCATCTGCTAGATGGCGTTAGACCCGGCTCGATCGCCAACTGGGGCGAGGTCAAGGCGCAGGCGCTCCAAAAACTTGGCATCAAGCTTGATGATTTCGATGTCCATAATGTGCCGCTGCTGCGAACCGACGAATATGGTCGGTTCATCCCTGGCACTCATGGCTATGCTCAGGTCGCAACATCTGCGGGCTTTATCGAAGGTACGGCAACTGGCTTGGTACTTCCAGCCAATACGATCCGTACTGGCCATGCCTTCCTCAACGATATTGCACACCATGCAGCACCCAGTTTCTTAGATCTCAACCATGACGGCATCAAGGAAACAAAGCAGGTTGCCGATGCGAACATCGATCTTAATGGTGACGGTGTTTTCAATTTGGCTGACATTGACACAAATAATGACGGCACTGTCGATGCATCGGATTTTGCTAACTTTTCTACCGTTGTCGCTGATGTAAATGGTGATGGTTTCATCAACGCAGCCGACTTTGACAGAAATGGTGATGGGTTTTTCACCCTCACCGACTTCGATATCAATGGCGATGGTTCCATAACCGCTGCTGACCTAGTTGCCGACGATGGCAATGCACTCACCTACGACAATGAAATGCTCGATGCGCATTTCTTGACAGGAGACGGACGTGGTAACGAGAATATCGCACTCACCTCCGTTCACTCCATCTTCCACTCAGAACACAACCGCCTTGTGGAAGCGAACAAGGATACCTTGATTGCATCAGGCGATGCAGCAGTTGTCAATGAGTGGTTGCTTCCTGGCGCTGGAAACCAGATTACTCAGCTTCAACTGGACACTATTAAAAACACGGCTGATCCTGTGGCTAAGGCTGCGGCTATTGACGCACTGAACTGGAACGGCGAACGCCTATTCCAGTCGGGGCGCTTTGTCACCGAAATGCAGTATCAGCATCTTGTCTTTGAAGAGTTTGCGCGACGAATTCAGCCCAACGTGGCCCCGTTCGTTTTCACCAATACGCCCACCCTCGATGCCTCGATCCTCTCTGAGTTTGCCCATGTGGTCTATCGCTTTGGCCACTCGATGCTCACTAACACGGTGGATCGGCTCGACAACAACTTGCAACTGGTGGCTGGCACAACCGACCAAGCTACCCTGCTCGCAGCATTTCTCAACCCGCAAATGTACCTTGCAAGCGGTCAGACCATCGCAGATATCAATGCAAACCTCATTCGTGGCTTAACCCGCGATGTGGGCAACGAAATCGATGAATTTATTGTGCAGGATGTGCGTAGCAACCTACTCGGTCTACCCCTTGACCTTGCAGCGCTCAACATCGCCCGAGGCCGCGACACAGGCACTGCCCCCCTCAACATCATTCGTGCCCAGCTCTATAACGACTTTGGCTCAACTGACCTCAAGCCCTATACAAGCTGGACTGACTTTGCTCAAAACCTCAAGAACCCGACTTCGGTGGTGAACTTTATCGCTGCCTATGGTTCTCATAGCAGCATTACCAGTGCGACGACTCTCGCAGACAAGCGTACTGCGGCAATGCTACTAGTGTTTGGCGGTACGAATGCTCCGACTGATCGCCTGGACTTCATGAATGCAACCAATGCCTTTTCCGGTGGCAGCCTTGGCGGTCTCAACAGCGTCGATCTGTGGGTCGGCGGTCTAGCGGAGGCCAAGAAAGAATTTGGCGGCATGTTAGGTTCAACGTTCAACTTCATCTTCCAATACCAGATGGAGCACTTGCAAAACGGCGATCGCCTCTACTACCTCAGCCGCACCCAAGGCACCAACCTACTCAATCAACTCGAGCCAAACACCTTCACCGACTTGGTGATGCGCAACACCGACCTAGGCGGCATCTATTCAACCCACCTCAACGGATCTCTGTTCGCGTCTCCAGATCGCATCTATGAGTTAGATAACGGTATTGCACAAGTCGATTACGATCCGACGCTACTCGGACGTGACGAAGAATGGAGCAGTCCAACCCAGCAGGCCATTAATCCAAAGGTCGTGCGCACTTACACAGGTACTACAACAACGACAGATTCCAATGGCGTTGTACACGACGTTGGTGGCTACTTTAAGTTCAGCGGCGGTGAACACGTTGTACTGGGTGGCACTGAGGGGAATGACACACTGCTCAGCGACAAAGGCATCGACACACTTTGGGGTGACGGCGGTAACGACTACCTCAACGCTGGCTCAGAATCCGACAACGTGTTCGGTGGTGAGGGCGATGACATCATCGTGGATCCCTTCGGCGATGACTTGCTGCGTGGCAACCAGGGCAACGATGTCATTAGCGGCGGTGTCGGCCTTGACATCCTCTTTGGCGACCAAGGCAGTGACTATATCATCACTGGTACAGACGCAACAGAGGTATTTGCAGGTCAAGATAACGACTTCATCCTGGGCAACGGTGGTGGAGACAACCTCTTAGGCAACGAGGGTGATGACTGGCTTGAGGGCGGCGAAGGATTCGACACGTTGACCGGAGAGAACTCTGAACTGTTCTTCAACTCACCCATCGTTGGTCACGACGTTCTGTGGGGGCAAGGCAACGATACAGACTACGACGGTGAATCCGGTGATGACATCATGTTTTCTGGCCCTGGTATCCAGCGCAATGAAGGTATGTATGGCTTTGACTGGGGCATCGCTAAGTTTGATCCAACTGGGGTTAACTTTAACCTTGCCCTAGGGGTCGCCTTCCCCAATGTCATTGGGGGTGTGCTGCGCGATCGCTTTGACTTTGTCGAAGCTGTATCGGGCTGGAAGAACAACGACACCCTCGAAGGAGACGAGCGCGGTCACTTTGCGCCTGGTGCAGTAGTGCCTGACCCACTCTTCGATAACGACATCCTCACGGCGGAGGGCATCGATCGAATCAACGGGTTCCGCAGTTGGTTTGGATTTGGTACGAGTAACCCCACTGTACTGGATACGATAGTCGCGACTGGCGCTCCTGGTACTTCTGCTACGAGCTTCCGTGATGGCAACATCATATTGGGCGGTGACGGCAACGACCGCATCCAGGGACGCGGCGGCTTCGACCTCTTGGATGGCGACTCGTGGCTGAACGTGCGCATCAAGATCGACATGGGTGGCGGTGTCTTCTACTCGGCTGAGTCCTTAAACCCGGATATCAACGTCGTGAACGGCGATCCGTTGGCCAATGCCGGCAAAGTCACCAACGCGGCAGGAGTCGTACAGTTTGGTGGTAAGTCGCTGAACTTGCTGATGCTCGATCGCACCCTCAACCCCGGTCAACTTAGCATTGTGCGGGAGATCGTCAAGTCGAATATCGGTGGTGTAGACACAGCAGTCTTCCGAGGCACACAAGCGCAATACACCATTGAAGGCCGCGTTACGAATGCCCTGGGTGGCCTCATTACGCAAGCGTATGATGCGAACGGCGATGGCTTCATCTCCGTCACGCACAATGCGAACGGCATCGACGATACCGATTTCTTAAAGAATATCGAACTCCTTGAGTTTACCGACGGCACGATCGATATTCGGCTTGCTCCCCCTGTCGCACCCACTGATATCCGGTGGAATGGCGTTACACCTGGCACTGCACTTCCTGTCGCAAACACAGTGATTGCAAACTTGAGCACAACCGATGCCGATACGACCTCGGGCTTCGTATACGCTTTGGCAGCGGGCAGCAGCACAGGTTTTACAGTCAGTTCTGCGGGTGTTGTCACTCGGACGGCAGCGATGCTTCCGGGCCAGACATATGTTCTCAACATTAGCTCTACCGACACCACAGGCGGCACGCGGACGGAGACGTTCACTGTTAGAACCGGGACGACTGGTATCGATACCATTACTGCGGATAGTACGGACAATACCATCTACGGATTTAACAACAATGACACGCTTAATGGATTCGGTGGAGACGACAACCTCTACGGTCAGGCAGGCAACGACACGCTCAACGGTGGCATCGGCAACGACATCCTAGTTGGCGGTGCGGGTGCTGACACCGTCAACGGCGACGCTGGCAACGATATCATCCGGTATGCGATCGGCGATGGTACTGACATTGTCAATGGTGGGGCTGATGCGGATACGCTGGCCATTACAGGTGCTGCTGCCAATGATGCCCTTGCCGTGACCTTTAACGGCACGGCCATCACGAACTTCGCCTTAGGTACGGTCGTGG
>JANLSD010000369.1:0-15830 GCA_031362245.1 Acaryochloridaceae cyanobacterium OTE_25_metabat_464
CGCCATTGCTTTGAGATACACTGCTCAAAGTTAATCGATTGAGTTGAAGTAGAAATGCGATCGCCGAAGAGATTCGTTCATAGTCATTCATTTCGGGGCTTCTGATTGAGCAGGCGATCGCTTTTTAACTGAAGAATGCGATCGCATTCTCTGATGAATTTAGTGTGTCAGTGATAAAGCAGTACGTTAGCAGGCGATGGAAGTGATCGCTCTTACCTAGGCTATCTTAAGGAAGCGGCAATCTCACCTCAATACAATGAATGTTTCGCCTCCAGACTATGAGTCAATCACCACTTTCAGAGTTCCCAGATAAACTACTTCATCCAACGCGTGGATCGCTTCACTTTTCAGATGGCAGAGCTAGTCTATCAATTGAGCTGAGGTCATTCACTATCGATGAACAGGATGTAGAAGCGATTCTAGATTTTGATCTTGGCATTGAAGTCACCAGTCTAGCGAATCTTGCAAAGCACCATTATGATTTTCCCTCCAATCCCAAAGAAGGTTACGTCGAGGGTTCTATCTATATCTGGAGCGTACATAACCCCATCGATCTACATTCAATTACTTTCGACCAAATTGACGGGCAGTACATAAAGGCAACAATGGAAATGACCTTTGTATTTGAGTTCGAGGGTGAAGCAAAGAACCTAAGAATGACCTTTGAACTGGCTTTAATAATTGATGCCGAGTAGTCGATGTCTAGCAGACCATCTAAAATGGACACATAGGATATTGACCAACAGCCCACAAAATTCAAAGTAAAAAAGCAATCATCACTTGCAAAGGCTTTACGCCATTGACCGGGTCAAAACCTCTGTCAAGGCACTCCGATCCGGTATTATTTTCTAGGCATGCTTGCGACGGTTTAATGACGCGATCAACCTAATCCCTATGGCTTCTCCAAATTCCCAGAATGAGACCACTGCCACTGAACCTGAGTCTTTTACCTCAGCAATGCGAATTTTTGGTGGCGTGGCCTGGGGCACTATTACGACCCTTGCGATCGCAGTGGTTTTAATCATCATTCCCCAAGTGCCGCGCCCGTGGCTGTGGGGCATTATCCCAAGCTGGGTTGCCTTGATGAGCTTAGGCATTATCTTGCAGTGGTCTGTCGCCAGAGGCCCATGTCCTAAGTGTGGACATCCGATGGTGGTCACTGCAACAGGAAAACGCTGCCCCAAATGCCGTACTTATCTCAAAGCCGTAGATCGTACCATCGTCAAAATTGCGTAACGCCTTCAACAATCCTTTAAAGGTTAAACGGCGAAGATAGAGGTTCTTCACAAACCCAATCTCTGTACTCTGAGCGGAGTCGAAGGGTACAATCTTTACGGGGAAAGATCTCATTGCCCTTTAATTCTTGCTCTGCGCTTTCTTCTTAAAGCAGAATCGACCGCAGCACCAGGCATTGAAATAACCTGATCGCGTCGCTCAATTTCAAGGGCCTTAAGACGCTCATAATCGACCCAGTGAATACAGTCCACGGGACAAGTATCGATCGCCTCCTGTACCACATCCTCCGCATCCCCATCTTGGCGAAACACACGAGAACGACCGTAGCCCTCTTCAATGTAGAAGGTATTACGCGCCACTAAGGCACAGTGACGACAGCCATACAGGTCGGCTCATCCACATAAACGCCACGTTGGCGAAACACGCCGCCCAGTTCTGGCTCCAATCCTGAGCGGCTCTGAGCAACCCTTAAATGCCCACCCAGCTCCGGCTCAGCACCCGAGGCGGATGCCGTTTCTCCAAAATGGAATGGGCTGACCTGATCGCCATCGTGCCCTGACATTATGCGCTCCAGCGCTGCACCACAAGCCGAATGCTGCCGTCTTCGGCTTTGGACTCTTCAGCCACCTGAAACCCTTGAGATTGCGTCGTATTCAAAACAGTGTGATAGGCATAGCGCTGCGTCACCATGTTCAAAAAGCGATCCACAGACCAAGCCTGTTGCCAAAAGTCTAAATCCGTCACCAGCTCATACTCTTGACCATTCCAGCTAAACCCAACGCCGTAACCGTTGTCTTGTTCTACCACCAACGCTGCGGTTTGAGTCTTTCCCCGATAGCCGACTACAGGCTGTGGACCACTCTTCCAATCTAAGCCTAAGTCTGTTAAGGCAGATTCTAAAGCAGGCAGGCTACGAATTTTGGTTTTGATTTGGCTGAAGTGTGACATAAAAACGCTTGTAATAAATGAACGACAACAAAAGAGACTTGAAATCTTTCGGCTTAATCCGTTACCACTGGCTCACTTGCGCTCGGTCTGAAGCCTGTTGGTGGGCGATCGCCGGCTGGGCAAAATATTCAGACGTGGGTTCATGGCTGACCACCTGTCCCAAAAGGGCCTCAATCGCGGCTGTTACCTCCGCACAGGAAGACCCAATAATGCCTGTTACTTTTTCTTGAACACGCCCGTCTGGATAAATGATGAACTCTAAGGTTTCCATTGGCAAGCTTGATATAGGAGAGACATTTGAACCACTCTGTATCTCAAGTTAAACCATATCTAAATAAGTGTTGCGCATGAGGCAAGACGCGTCAAGAATTTTAGCCCCTCCGAAGATGTAAAAGCCTTGATACTAAAAGCTTTTGCACTTTGCTAAGCTTTCTAAACTTAGCTTCATCAAAAACGTCTGGCCCAGATGAACCCGTAGCCCATTACCGAGGCGTGAATCGCCTCGGTGTGGATGCGAGAATTTTTAGGTCAAGGGTTGACCGCTTTCGGATTACTATAAAAGTTGGCTTGCGTTAATGCGGTAGGCAATGCGATCTAATCAGATGTCTGCCTGTGGATTAATTCAGCGCTAAAGCATCATGGCTCAACTGCACCGTGATCTAAGCTGTGATTGAGCGCCTGTCCTTTGGTAAAGCTTTGAGCTTTCAAACTATCTAACCTTTCACCCCCTAACGAGAGAACATCATGAGCCAAGAAGAAATCTTTTCTAAAGTCAAAGCCATCGTTGCTGAACAGCTTAGCGTTGAAGCAGATCAAGTTACCCCTGAAGCTAACTTTCAGAACGATCTCAATGCCGACTCCTTGGATGTGGTAGAGATGGTGATGGCTCTTGAAGAGGCGTTTGACGTAGAGATTCCCGATGAAGCGGCAGAAGAAATCAAGACGGTACAAGACGCCGTGAACTACATTTCTGGGAAGGCTGCCTAGTCTCAATCTCAACAACTCCTTTTGCTCCGCTGTTTTTGAATTGCTTTGGCTCAGGAAGCCTTTCTAGACTGACATCATGACTAATTCCGAACTCAAACGTGTTGTTGTCACTGGCCTAGGGGCCATTACTCCTATCGGAAACAATGTTTCTGATTATTGGGAGGGTTTACTGGCAGGTCGCAGTGGCATTGGGATGATCACCCTATTTGATGCCTCTCGCCATGACTGCCGCATTGCAGGCGAGGTCAAGGGGTTTGACCCGATTGACCACATGGATCGCAAAGAAGCAAAGCGCATGGATCGTTTTGCTCAGTTTGCGGTGGCGGCAAGTAAACAAGCGGTCAAAGATGCTGATCTCGTCATTGATGACAGCAACGCGACGCAGATTGGCGTCATGATTGGCACTGGGATTGGCGGGCTTAAGGTTCTTGAAGATCAGCAGGAAATCAATCTGACCCGTGGGCCAGATCGGTGCAGCCCCTTTATGATTCCGATGATGATTGCCAATATGGCTGCGGGGCTGACGGCCATCCATTTGGGTGCAAAAGGGCCAAACTCTTGTGCGGTGACGGCCTGTGCGGCTGGATCTAACTCCATTGGAGATGCCTTTCGCTTGGTGCAGCGCGGTTATGCCAAGGCGATGGTTTGCGGGGGAACTGAGGCGGCGGTGACAACGCTATCGGTTGCGGGGTTTGCGGCCTGTAAGGCGCTGTCTCTGTCTCGCAATGATGACCCACTCCATGCCAGTCGTCCCTTTGATCGCGATCGCGATGGGTTTGTCCTGGGCGAAGGGGTTGGGGTGTTGGTCTTAGAGGAGCTTAAGTCTGCGATTGATCGTGGAGCCAGAATCTACGCTGAGATTGTGGGCTATGGCCTGACCTGCGATGCCTATCATATGACCTCTCCAGTGCCTGGGGGTGAAGGGGCGGCGCGGGCCATTGAGCTATGTCTTAAAGATGCCGATCTCAGACCCAATCAGGTGACTTACATTAATGCCCACGGTACCAGTACGGGTGCCAATGACCCCACGGAAACCGCCGCCATTAAGCGCGCCCTCGGGGATAATGCCTATAAGGTAGCGATTAGCTCGACGAAGTCGATGACGGGGCACTTGTTGGGGGGTTCGGGAGGCATTGAGGCTGTTGCGACCGTAAAGGCGATCGCCCACGGTCAGATCCCACCCACCATTAACCTGGACAACCCAGATCCCGAATGCGATCTTGATTACGTCCCCCATCACAGTCGTACCCAGGCGGTTGACGTTGCCCTCTCCAACTCCTTTGGATTTGGGGGTCATAACGTGACGTTAGCCTTTAAGAAGTACGTTAAATAGGAAAAGTCAGTTAATAAAATGCTTTTCAAGATTTAGTGCGCGTTGAAATGCGCTTGAGGTCGATAAAGGTATTAAGCCTGCGTCACCTCTGTAAGTCACCTTTGTCAGCTGTTTTGTCTTTGCCATCGAATCTAGGATCGTTTAATTACTATGGTTGTTGCCACTCAGTCCGTCCAAGAGCTTTGTATTAATTCCATTCGCTTCCTTGCCGTCGATGCCATTGAGAAGGCAAAATCTGGGCACCCTGGTTTGCCGATGGGTGCAGCGCCTATGGCGTTTGTGCTTTGGGATCAGTTCATGCGCTTTAATCCCAAAAACCCCAAGTGGTTTAACCGCGATCGCTTTGTGCTTTCTGCGGGTCACGGCTCCATGCTTCAGTACGCGCTGCTCCACCTCACAGGCTACGATAGCGTTAGCATGGAAGACATCAAGAACTTTCGGCAGTGGGGTTCTAGCACCCCCGGACACCCCGAAAACTTTGAGACGGCTGGGATTGAAGTCACCACTGGGCCTTTGGGTCAAGGGATTGCCAACGGTGTTGGTTTGGCCCTGGCAGAGGCCCATCTGGCAGCGAAGTTCAACAAGCCCGATGCCACCATTGTTGACCACTATACCTACGTCATCGTGGGCGACGGCTGCAACATGGAAGGCGTTTCCGGTGAAGCAGCCTCTATTGCAGGTCACTGGGGCTTGGGCAAGCTGATTGCCCTCTACGACGACAACCACATTTCCATTGATGGCTCCACGGATGTCTCCTTCACCGAAGATGTGTCCAAGCGGTTTGAAGCCTATGGTTGGCATGTGCTCCATGTCGAAAATGGGAATACGGATTTGGATGCGATCGCCGCTGCCATTGCGGAAGCCAAGAAGGTCACAGACAAGCCGACCATGATTAAGGTCACAACCATCATCGGGTATGGCTCCCCCAACAAGTGCAACACCGCTGGAATCCACGGTGCGGCCTTGGGTACCGACGAAGTGAAGCTCACCCGTGAAAACCTCGGCTGGGGCTATGCACCTTTTGAACTGCCTCCTGAAGCTGTAGCTCACTACCGTAAGGCGATCGAGCGCGGTGCTAGCTACCAAGCAGAATGGGAAGCTAACTTGGCCCAGTACAAAACCAAGTACCCCCAAGATGCGGCTGAATTTGAAGCCTTAACCTCTGGCAAACTCCCCAGCGGTTGGGATAGCGTATTGCCCACCTATACCCCTGCTGATAGTGCGCTTCCTTCTCGGAAGCATTCGGAAATCTGCCTTAATAAGTTGGCTCCTGTATTGCCCGGTTTGATTGGCGGTTCCGCTGACCTCACCCACTCCAACCTGACCGAACTCAAAGGCATGGGTGACTTCCAAAAGGGTCAATTCCAAAACCGGAACGTCCACTTTGGTGTGCGTGAACATGCGATGGGTGCGATTTGTAACGGCATGGCACTTCACGGGTCTGGCCTCATCCCTTATGGTGCAACCTTCCTGATTTTCTCGGACTACATGCGCGCACCCATTAGGTTGTCGGCTTTGTCTCGTGCAGGCTCCATCTGGGTGATGACCCATGACTCCATCGGTCAAGGTGAAGATGGCCCAACCCACCAACCGATTGAAACCCTTGCGTCCTTGCGTGCCATTCCTAACCTAACGGTGTTCCGTCCCGCTGATGGAAATGAGTGCTCTGGCTCTTATAAGGTGGCGATCGAGTTGGCAAACCAAGAAGCGCCTTCTCTGTTGGCGTTCTCTCGTCAAAATCTGCCCAACTTGGCTGGTACCTCTATTGCAGGGGTTGCCAAGGGTGCTTACACCATTGTTGAATCAGACGGAACCCCTGACCTAATTTTGATTGGGACTGGCTCTGAGGTAAATCTTTGCGTTACTGCGGCTGATACCCTCAAGGGCGAAGGCAAAAAGGTACGTGTGGTCTCTATGCCTTCTTGGGAACTGTTTGACGCGCAAGATGCAGCCTACAAAGAATCGGTTTTCCCCAAGGCTGTGACCAAGCGCCTTGCCGTGGAAGCAGCGGCAAGCTTTGGCTGGCACAAGTACGTTGGGACTGAGGGTGATACTGTTACTCTCGATCGTTATGGTGCTTCGGCTCCTGGTGGCGTGTGCCTAGAAAAGTTTGGCTTTAGCGTTGAGAATGTTTTGGCGAAGGCCAAGGCGCTATTGGGTGCTTAAGCCTTAATTTAAGCGCATCATAAATTAAAAAGTTGGCGGTTGTTTTAGACTTCCGCCAGCTTTTTTTAGTTAAATTTATGGGTACCCAATCCACCCCAGAAAGAATGCTACCTTAGGGCTATTGCACTGAAATTTTGAGTATGGATAGCGTATATCCCCTTGCTCCCAATCAATCCCTCCCCACGATGTTTGATCTTCCAAGTGAAGATCCTGAGGAGCCTGGTTTGCCAGACGAGTTCCATAATTTTCAGCCTCAGCTTTTACGCGAGACCTGTCGGTCTTCGCAGTATCCGGCTGAGCAGATGTTTATGGGGACGGATCTGAATCTTTACTATGATGGCAAGCATCCTCAATGGCATAAACGACCGGATTGGTTTTTGGTTTTAGGTGTTGAGCCAGCGAACCAGCAGGCTGATCTGCGCTGGAGCTATGTGATTTGGCAAGAGGGGGTGGCTCCGTTTTTGGTGGTCGAACTATTATCTCCAGGCACTGAGGCGGAGGATTTGGGGCAAACGCTGCGGGAGGTGAATCAGCCCCCGACGAAGTGGCAGGTGTATGAGCAAATCTTGCGGGTGCCTTACTATGTTTTGTTTGATCGATATAAAAATCAATTTCGCGTATTTGAGATGATGGGCACCCGTTATCGAGAGTTGCAGCTTACGGAGCAACGACTCTGGTTTGAGGAGCTGAAGCTGGGGCTAGGCGTTTGGCGCGGTCGCTATCAGGGAGCAGATGGGTTATGGCTGCGATGGTGGACTGAAAGTGGCGATTGGGTGTTGACAACGGCTGAGCAGTTGGAGCAGGAACGACAGCGGACGGAGCGACTAACCACTCAACTTCGAGCATTGGGGATTGAGCCTGATCAGAACAGTTAAGCCCAGCAGTAAACGCGAAATCTAGTGCTATTACAAATTTTTCGTGCATTTACGAGATTTTTTAGATAAAGTCTACCTTTCCAAGATCACAATCAGTTAAAGCATTTTTCCAATCCCAAAGATGAAGTCCTAAATCACAAAAAACTGATAGATCACCAATATCAATTGTCAAAATCACAACTTTATCAAAATTATTTTTTTGAGACAAAGCCTGACTAACAAGTATTACATCAATATCAATACCTTTATTTTCCGTGGTCGTAGATCCTTGCTTTCTGCACCAAGCCCAAAGTTCAGCGGCTCGAATTAAGTCTTCGGATTTTAGCGGTATAAGTTGATTGCGCTGATGAAACTGTGACAAAAGGCTAATTGACTTTTGTAAGTTTTCTAATTCAAGATTTCTTCTCAGCTCATAATCTATAATTTCTGGAACTCCAATGGAAAAATTTAGGCTTTTTGCAAAATTGCTAAGCTTTCTATAACTATCTTTATTTTTAGGATTGCAAATAAATCCTAATGGAGCACTATCCAAAATAATAAGACCCGTCTTAAGCACCTAGTCTTTCCATTACTCGTTCATATGCCTTTTCCTCTTCATCAGTAAGGTTCTCAGCACTTTCCATGTCAATCTCCCACTGCCAATATTTTTCTAATTCTTCATCCCAAGTTGCTTTTTGTAGAGCATTGTTTTTGATTTTGGAGATATCCCACAAAATTGACTTTGCTGCAATTTTTATATTTTCAATATTTTTCAAAGTGATTCTTCTTTCTTCTTTGCTTTTGTAAACTAAGTTATTAAAGGAATCATTGGATAATGCTACAATTGACGCATTTTCAAAGATTTGAAGTATTCTAAGTGAGCTTTTTAAGCCAAGCCAATTCAAGAATCCAGTCAAATTAACTGCAATTAAATTGAATCCTTCGAGAATAACTTGTGTTATATCTGATGGTCTTTTTTTCTGATTCGGGGCATTAATCAATAAAGATAATCCATAGTAGATGTTCTGTACATGATTTAATGTTAGATAGTAATCATCTAGCCAACCTAAAGTATCATTACCTATTTGACTAGAGTAGCGTTTGCGAAAATCCTTTATTTTTGACTGTAATTCTTTTACTAGGCTAAGTTTTTCTTGAAAATTTGATCCAGAAATTTGGAGCAAAATAGATATCCAAATTTTACGCCATTCAAGAATAATAGGATCATTTTCATTGACATGCTGTGGTTCTTTTCTATATAGAACCTCAAATCTGTCGCGAGCTTCCTCCAAAAATGGATCAAATGTCCGCTGATCAGTCTTTGCATTTAGGAAAGAGACAGGCACGCAATCATCCTCCAACTTATCCCTCCATTATCGCACCCACAACAAACCTTTGGCTATGGATCCCAGCCAGCAGATAACCCCGTTGCGATCATCCGCATCTTATGGAACTGCCGCGTGTACTCAAAATCGCCCTACCCCTTCCTAACCCAAAGCTCGTAAATCGAAATAAAAATCTCGACCACAATCAGCGCCACAATATACCACTCCACCCGATGGCTGCTGTCATGCTGCATCAGCTCCAGAGCCGTTTCCGCAGTGCGAGACACCAGTGCCAGCTTGCGTTCTAGCGCGAGCAAGCGTTCCCGCAATTCGTACTCATCCTCAAGGCGGACATAGAGTCGTTCTAAATCAGGGCGCTCCCAGAGTGGGTCTGGCTTTTCACCCACTTCAACAATCCCTACCATCTTGTGCTGAATCAGAAGTGTGCCGCCAATTTGGCGCAGTAGTTCTTGATCCTTAGGGCGACGAGCACCTTGGTTTTGGATCGCATCAGCAAAGGGTCGAATCCGTTCAAACAGCCGAGCGATCTGATTTTCGTAGTATTCCAGGATGACGCTTTTGGCAAAAATATCGGCAACGACCTGAAGACGCTCTACGCTTCGGTCTTTGAGCCAGATAACTTTATGCCCAATTCGTTCTTTGGTTTCTGCTTCAAAGGCCACTTCAATTTGTTCTGAAACCAAGGTTTGAGCAGGTTCTGAGATAAAGGGCTGGAGCCAATCTAAAAAGCTGGCTTCTTCTATTGAGCTAAGGTTAAATAAAACCACCACACCATAGCGAAATAGAACGGCACAGCCATCCTGCCCCGCCCGAACAAGCAAGGGATTGGAGGCCAGAGGCGCAGCAGTTTCTAAGGTTTTGAGGTTGAGGCGTTCCCCGACAAACCGAGAGCGAATGGTAATGGGAGTCGCATCTTCAACGCCAGAAAACAAAGTAAAGCAGGACTCTTGGATGATGGAATCGAAGTTTTCACGAGCTTCAAAATTAAACGAAGACTCAATGGGAGAAAGCATAAAGACCGTCAAGATTACGATAGATAAGGAGCCGAAGCCAGTCTTAAGTTAGACATGCTAGCCCTACTGCAAGCATACCCTACACCCCTTGGAGTCTTTCTACTCTGCATACATGCGGCTTTTAGCCCGGCGATCGCCAACACTAGATGGCACAATAGCAACAGGCATTCCACTCACACTAAACGACCTTGGCGAAACAGCGCATCGATCTTTTATTAGTTGAACGAGAATTTTGTGATTCACGGCAGCAGGCACAACGGCTGATTAGGGCTGGGGATGTACAGGTGAATCGTCAGGTGGTTGATAAACCTGGAACCGATGTGCCCATTGATGCTGAGATTTTACTGAAGGCGCGATCGCCCTACGTCTCCCGAGGTGGCGAAAAGCTGGCGAAAGCGCTACAAACATTCCCCATTCCGGTACAAAATCGCATTTGCTTAGACGGCGGGATCTCCACAGGCGGGTTCACAGACTGCCTCCTTCAGCAAGGTGCACAACAGGTCTATGGCGTAGATGTTGGCTATGGTCAAGTGGCTTGGGCGTTACGGACAGACCCTAGAGTCATCCTCAAGGAACGTACCAATTTACGGCATCTTCAACCTGAGGATTTGTACGCCCCGGAGGCGCAATGGCCTGATTTAGGCGTAATGGACGTGTCGTTTATTTCCTTAACAAAGGTGTTGACTGCATTTTGGGCTTTACTGCTTCCCCCCCGCGAAGCCGTGTTATTGGTGAAGCCTCAGTTTGAGGTGGGAAAGGATCGGATTGGGAAGGGAGTGGTGCGGGATGTGAAGGATCAGGCTTGGGCGATCGCCGCAGTACTTGATGCTGCGATTGCGTTGGGGTGGCGTTATCAAGGGCTAACCTGGTCGCCGCTGTCTGGCCCTGCGGGGAATATCGAATTTTTGCTTTGGGTGGGGATGGTAGGGGACGCGCCTTTGCCAGACATGGGGGAAATGGTGGCGATCGCCCAGGCAGCGCAGGCTAAGCTTAAGAAGGAACCAAAGCTCTAATAATTTTTCCCAATAAAAAACCCTTGGGCGTCTTTCCGTGTTTCGACTCCAAGGGTTTTTTAGATCTCACTCCTCACATCTCTAATAGTAACGCTGAGGCATCAACGGATGGCTGGATAAGGTGACACTTTCATAAGTGACTGTCTATTTTCCGTTTAGGCCAAGCTACCGATTTTTGTGATAAGGTGCAGCACGGCATTGGTTCCGCCGAGTGGGATAAATAATCCTTTTGTCGCAAGGGTTTCAACGTTTCGGCTGGGAATTCATGAATGAATAGCTCAAATGAAGAATTGGGGTATTGAGCCATTTGAGCCTCAGAATCCCATCATCTTAGCTTCAGCACAAATCCTTGCATCCTTTGCAGAAAAGGCCTTCTGCTTCCCATGCAGCGGAACCAGCGCCATCTTGTCAGGCCGTTCGGCTGGGATTTGCTGCGCCCTCTTTAATCCCTATCCCTCAGACAGCAGAAACTGCTCAAACCCTCACTATTACTATGCAACCTTTTGGACGATTACAAGCGTTTTTCCTTAAAAATAGAAATACTAAATATAAATGGAGCATTCAGCAGAAGAGATGTTCTTGAGGATTTTAATTTCTGTAGACCGCCATTAAAATCCTGAAATATATTGAGGGATGAGCTTTGAGTTGAGGCGCTAGAGCCAAAGATCAAGCTCAAAACACCATTTTTATGTCCGTAGAAATTAAAATATTTTGACAATTTTGACAATTACTGAGATTATTAATCCATGTTTGGATAGAAGCCATGAATCCATGTCATGCTTCAGTTGTGGTTTTGAATTTGGTGTGAGTCATGAAAAACGTATTTATCTTGGGCAGTGCATTAGCCCTTTCATCCATTGCCACGGCTGCGCTGGCTGCCGAGCCTTTGACACCCGTCGCAACAACGCAAGAACAGTCAACAACAGCGCCATTCAGAACATTCCAGGTTATTGGGGAAGAATCAGAGCAAGCGCAGGTGACATCGGTCTCGCAGCTCTCTGATGTCCAACCGACAGACTGGGCGTTTCAAGCACTTCAATCTTTGGTTGAGCGCTATGGCTGTATCGCTGGGTATCCAGACGGAACCTTTAAGGGCAACAGAGCCGCAACCCGCTATGAGCTAGCCGCAGCGCTGAACGCTTGCCTAGATCAAATTAGCGACAGGTTTGCCACCAAGGAAGACCTCGCCACCGTTAAAGCACTTCAAGAAGAATTTAAGGCAGAGCTTGCAACCCTCAAGGGTCGCGTGGATGGCTTAGAAGCCCGCACTAAAACCCTAGAAGCTCAACAGTTCTCAACCACAACCAAGCTTTCCGGCGAAGTGATTTTTCAAGGAGCTGTATCAAATAATACGACCTCCGTTCCTTCTGGGATCTTTACAAGTCCTGCCTTAAGTGGATTTTTTGGACCATCTGGAGACAATGCAACGTTCTTGCACCGTGCAACCCTTAGTTTCTTGACGAGTTTTACGGGCAAAGACCTGTTAATTACTAGCCTTCAAGAAGGGACTTATAATACCCCTGGATTTGTTGCAGACGGTGATGGTGGAGGTTCATTCGTCAGTAATAGCGGCACCTTAGCACCTTCACTCAATCAGGTTTCGACTGGCAATGTCGGCCTTTACTACCTTGGCTATCGTTTTCCTGTGATTAAAGATAAAGGAACTGTCTTTGTCACAGCAATCGGCGGAGAACTCAGTGACTTCACAGATGCGTTAAATCCAGCTTTTGATAGCGACGGTCAAGGTGCCTTGTCAGGGTTTGGAATCCGAAACCCCATTTACCGACATATCAGCGGTAAGGTGGGTGGCTCTGCCTCTGGCACGGGTGTGGGTGCAAACTTTAACGTGACAGATCAGCTGAATCTAGCTGTGGGTTACTTGGCTCCCAGCGGTGTTGCAGCAAGATCTACTGGGTCTAACACTGCTTTTGACTTTCCTGGTGTCAATAACGGGGGGCTATTTAACGGAGACTATAGCGCCATTGCCCAGGTGACATATAAGCCTCTGAAAAACTTTGGAGTTGGCTTAACCTATGTCCGAACTGCTCAAAATTCTTTTTTGACTCAGCTTGGTGGCGGTTCTGGAACCTTTAGAGCTAGTTTTCCGTTCTTGAATACCCCTACTACAGCCAACTCAGTCGGTCTTGAATTCTCATGGCAACCCAGCGCTCGCGTGGGGCTTTCTGGCTGGGTTGGAGGAACCTTTGCTCGGGCCGAAGCTAACAATGACATTATTGTTGCAAAGGGAAATCAAGCGACTATCTTAAACGGTGCGCTTGCCGTTTCTTTCCCTGATCTTTTCATGAAGGGAAATATGGGCGGTGTGATTTTGGGTGTTGAGCCTACGGTCACTTCCAATACTTCTTTCATTGGTAAAGATAATGCTACAAACATTCATATAGAAGGGCTGTATCGCTTTAGGGTCAATGACAATATCTCTATCACTCCAGGCATCATTGCTGTTATTAATCCTGAAGGGAATAGTAGCAATGACACCGTAATTGTAGGAACCGTCCGAACAACCTTCACCTTCTAGGTTTAGGCGAGGGTTTTAGGGAATAAAGTAGGAGAGCAGAGATCATTCTCTCCTACTTTAACCATCGGAATAGTGTCTAATCATTTGCATGATCTAAATCACAACATCTAGGGTTAGAAATGATAGCCTAGATGCATATAATATTTATTGAGTTGGAGTGCGTTTATGCGTCACTTTGTTTCTCTGATGACAGCATGTTCTGGGCTAGCCTTAGCAACCACCTTGTTGATGCCTTCCCAGGCTGCTACAGTGACAAAAAATAGGACAGAGACTCAAATGGTGTCTGTCGGGCTGGAGTCTCAGGACGTGCCTTTAAATCAAACAAAAGTCGTTTGTAACCGCAATCGTCCCTTGGCCTTCAATGCCGAAGGCATTAATGTCGCCTCAGGGATCGCGCCCCAAAGTACAGATTGGGCACCTAACATCATCAAGCTCTTTTGCCGAGACGTTCGCATCAACACCATCGTGGTGCGTGACTACTGTGCATTAATTCGCCAATAGCATCTGATTTCATTTTTACCCTTAGCGCCTCTGGGTTTATTATGAACACCACCTCCCGTCTAGCAGCCCTACTGATGGGAACCACTGTACTGGTAGCTCAACCTTTTCATTGGGAAAAGGCCACAGCTCAGGTGTCTATTGGAAAACTCGCCCAAGACGTGACCGTTTTTATTCAGGGTGTCAACAACGCCGATAACTTTGGGTCAGGCGTTATTATTGGACATTCTGGTAAAGGGTATACCGTGTTGACCGCAGCACATGTTGTGACTGGGACGGACTCGTTCACGATTCAAACAGGAGATGGTCTTCAGTACACCCTTAAAAACATACAAAGACTGCCTAATTTGGATATGGCAATTGTCCAGTTTGATAGCAGTAGCAGCTACCCAACGGCTCGGCTCGGAAACTCCGATCAAATGGGTTTGACCAGCTCCGTGTATGTTGCAGGTTTTCCGAAGCCAGGTCAAAACATCACGGTGCCTGTATTAGCCGTGACCAATGGAGAAATTGCTCAAGTTATCCCTGCGAATTCAGCACGGGATGGGTACGGATTTTCTTACACCAACTCTACCCGTGCTGGGATGAGTGGTGGCCCTGTTTTTAACGCAGCGGGCGAAGTGATTGCAATCCACGGGCGTAAAGAAAGTGAAGCAGGCGGGGGCGCAACCACGGGTGCTTGGGTCAATCTAGGTATTCCTATCAATCGCTATAAAGCGGGCAGTAGCCAAATTGCCACAGAGTCAGGTGTTGATTCGCAAAAAGAAGCCCAGCGTCAGGCCGCTTTAGAGGCACAGCGTAAAGCACAACAACAAGTCCAACTAGAAGCACAGCAGAAAGCCCAAGAGCAAGCTCAACGTCAAGCCGCCTTGGATGCCCAGCGCAAATCTCAAGAACAATCCCAACGTCAAGCCGCATTGGAAACTCAGCGCAAGTCTCAAGAGCAAGCTCAGCGCCAAGCGACCTTGGATGCCCAGCGCAAATCTCAAGCAAACACACAGCAGCAGTCCAAGAGAACTTCTGCTCGGGCGATCCTAGGGTCTGCTGCACCTTTTTCGGCACCCTTTGTACCATCGCGCCCTGCCGCAATAACCTCGACCAGACAGGTATGTGAAAATATTCGGATCAATACTATTATTGTGCCGCGCTGTCGTACCGAGACGGTCAATCAACGTCCAGAATCTACGTCAGATACGGTACCTAGCGATCGCTCAGGCACCTATGTCAATAGTGGGAATGACCGTGTGGCAAAGGGGAACTATCAGAGGGCGCTTGAAGATTATACCAATGCCATTCAAGGGAACTCAGAATTGGCGATCGCATTTTTCAATCGGGGCCTAGCGTTCTACAACCTAGATCAGAAAGATCGGGCGATCGCAGATTTTTCCAAAGCCGCAGATTTATTTAGATCCCAAGGAGACTCCGAAAAACTACAAAAAACACAGGATATTCTGCAAGCCCTCACCCAAGCTAACTCCTAGGGCATTTATCCCGCTGGAAGCATAGCATTTACCTGTATTAATTTATCTTCTCAACATAAATCCTAGGAGTGTCTTTCATGAAACCACAGCCCCTTGCCCTAGCCATTGCATTAATGGGCAGTACCTTAGCCTTCATGTCCACCCAATCTGCCCATGCCCAAAGCGCTCGGTTTTTCTGTGGGCGAGATCTTCAGGGCGCTCCCGCCACAGTTGTTCAACCTGCCAATCCATCCAAATCTCCCATTGTTCTCATTCGATGGAACTCAAGATTTTTTGAAGGCGCGGGCTATACCCCAGCCATCCGTTGTGCCATTGTGTCCAAAAAATTTCAGGACGCCTACACCAAAAACCCTAACTTTGTCTTTACCACCACCGTCGCCAACAGTGAACCCGTAATTTGTTCTGCCGACAGTCGAGGG
>JANLSD010000021.1:0-9998 GCA_031362245.1 Acaryochloridaceae cyanobacterium OTE_25_metabat_464
GGAGGTGAAATCCGATACATGCCGTCTCATATGCAAGGGTTTTGACCATTTTCTCCCTTTTCTCTTGCACTTTTCAACCCCTTTTTCGCTCAGATGCACTGAAACTCTTATCTTCTATGCTTTTTCAGCAAGCCCTATTTACTAAAACATGGCCTGTCCTATGACGGCATCGCCTATGTGCTGGGCAAATCTGAGATGCATTGGTATCAATTGTGCCAATCTCTGGGACGGGTTTCGATTGTAGGGGCAACAGTGAAGACCGCCGCAGTGTGCCCCCCCGTCTAAGCGCCGACGAAAAGCATACAAAGTACAAAGGCCAGAAAGCTTATCTAGCTGTCACTGCTGCCGAGGGCTGCATCCTCGGCAGTGAGTTGTGCAACGGAGCCGGGCAGAAGGAGTTGAAAGCGGGCTATGGGGT
Organism: Acaryochloridaceae cyanobacterium OTE_25_metabat_464; assembly: GCA_031362245.1. GTDB lineage: Bacteria > Cyanobacteriota > Cyanobacteriia > Thermosynechococcales > Thermosynechococcaceae > JAAURS01. The sequence goes on from JANLSD010000021.1 coordinate 419, forward strand.
GTTTGCGGGGGAGGTCGCCTATCATTTGCCAGACGATGAGCCTGAGACCATCACTCTTGATGGTTGGGATGCAACTCGAAGTGCATGGCAGAGCTTGTTTCCTGGGATTGTCTGGATTCTGTGCTTTTTACATGAGGTGATCAAGGTTCGAGACCTCTGTCGTTCCCAAACGCTTCTCTGGCACAGTCTGCGTGAAAAACTCTGGCATGTGTATCATGGCGAGCACAAACGGGAGTTTGCACAACGGTTACGACGATTCCTCGAATGGGCAAAGGGTCAGACGCTCAGAGACTCTATTGAACGACGCATTAAACGACTCAAGGGCAAGTCACCGCTGTTCCAGAAAGCCTATGATTTTCCTGGGGTGAGCAGAACCAGTAATGCCGTTGACCGTCCCATGAATTATCTCGACCGTTGTTTGTCTTCCATACAGTATTTTCATGGCTCTTGGCCCGCCGCTGTTCAGGCAGGACGGGCGATGGCGCTGTTATGGAACTTTCATCCCTTTTGCCGTAAAACTCAGCAAAAAACTGGGTGTCTTTCTCCCTTTGAGCAACTCAATCGCTTTCGGTATCATGACGATTGGTTCCGCAATTTCTTAATTGCTTCTTCCCTCAACGGCAGGCGATCCCTGCCTCAGATCATTCACACAAAATAGTGGGGAACTAGGCATGGTTATCTCTTGGGGCATCTTCACCCAGTTTCTTTGGTCAGCCGATGCGTCTTGGATCGGCTTTTTCAGGCAGGCATTGGGTTCCCCCGTCGCATCACTGGTATCCAGCGATGTCACTCTTTCGGGGTTTATTTTCTTAACCTTCGCTCGGCTAGAACTCAAACGCTTAGGAATGCCAGAAAAACGTCTATGGCTGATCACCGCAGCGGTATTCTCCGTAGGGGTGTGCTGTGGTTTATCGCTGTTTCTTTATCAAAGAGAAACCTGCTTAGCCCGTCAACAACCCTAGACTTTTGCAAGCAGGCAGACTACGCATTTGGGGGCGATCGCCCCCTACGCAACCGTCCGTTGCAAAACTGGATATAGCGACGGCTGTGATCGTTTTGTATCAGTATCCACTCCATAACCGTCAGTCAGTTTTTGCCCTACTGACTTTAGTTCCGTCGTTAACTGTGAAGCGCACCTAGGAAATAATACCGGATCGCAGTGCCCTGACTGCGGCCTCTGTGCGGTCATTGGCGCAAAGCTTTTCTAATTTTGTGCAACATGGGTTTTGACCGTGCCAAGCGTGATGTAGAGCTTAGAAGCAAGTCAACTCAATCAACAGTTTAGCGATCGCCCCTCCTTCCCGCTCCAATAACCCATGATCCGCCTCTGGGAACAAATGCATCTGAGCCTGTGAAATCCCCGAATCATAGGTTTCACAATGCCATAGGGGAATTGTGTCATCCTTGCCAGCGGCAATGACCAAAGTTGGAACCTGAATTTGAGCCAAGTCCTTCTCAACCGTATCGATCGCATCTTCAGGACGCAGGCGATCTCGCAAAAACGACTTTGCTACAGGTTGTGCCAGCAATTCTCGCCGGATTCGCAGAATGGCTTCAAAAGATTGCTGCTGCCCTAGCAAACGACTGATAGGGGCGATCGCCTTCAACCCCCAATCAATGCCAGGGTTTTCCCAAAGCAACGGCCTGAGATGGTTATAGCGCCCCACAAACGCATCATCTCGGATACCCGCTGGTGCAATTAATCCTAGTCCCGCGAGGGCATTTTGGGGCGGGGGCATGTCTCGTTTAGGGAGATGGAGTTTGCCTGTGGTAGTGGCGATCACATAGGCTGCTGCCGTCCATCCACCATAGGAGTGGCCTACCAGATAGAAGTGCTCAAGTTCTAAGGCTGCAATGCATTGTTGCACAAACTCAACCTGATGCCAAATGTTGTAGCGTAGTTCCGGCTTGTCAGACTCGCCAAAACCCAGCAAATCCAAGGCTATACATCGACAATCTGGCAGACCATCCATCACAAAGCGCCAGTTACTCGCATCCCCCAAGAACCCGTGGAGAAACACAATAGGTGTGCCCGTCCCCTGCTCTAAGTACGCGGCAGAATATGGATTAAGTAGAAGGTGTTGTTTTTGCATTGGTCAGTGCCAGTGATCGCCCGCGCCAGGTCCAGCCCCAGCCCGTTTCTGTTTTGATGATAGAGGCAATGGCGATCGCTGCCACCAATAACCCACCTAACCAGCTCAGTCCCCAGTAGCGAACGGGCAATACCAGTATGACCGCCTGCCGTCGCCAAAGCAGCGATTCCCAAATGAGTAATACCAATGCACTGATCAGAGGCATCAGAAACCATCCACCTTCTGGCAACCCTAAATCGAGCAGAACGGCACCGCTTACAAAAATGCCAAACCAAGGGACAACAAAGACCAATACTGCAATAACCGCAATTAACAGCGTTGCAGAAACGTTACGCTGTGAACCCATATGAAGGTTTTTCGTCCAACCTTCCCACAGACCCGCTAGGCTACGATACATTCTGACCTTTGCGATATCTTCACCTAGCATGAGCTGCATCTTTAACCCAGATGCCTTAATTTGACGGGCAAGGGCGACATCTTCGACTAAATCATCGGCAACAGCGCGATGTCCGCCAATGCGATCATAAGCCGCCCGTCGAAACAGCATAAAAGGCCCAGCAGCAAAGGCCACTTCTGGCTGCGCCGGATCGTTGACGGCTCCAAAATTAAACCCAGCCGCTAGCAATCTGACAATAATGGGCTGGGCTAGCCACTCTGATAAGCAGCCACATATAATTTCAGGCCAACAGCTGATCAGGTCGGCGTTAGAGGCTTGGGCTTGGGTAAGAGCAGCGGCGATCGCCCTTCTCTCCAACCTCACATCTGCATCAATAAACAGTAAATACTCCCCGTGAGCTTGCTCTACCGCTTGAGCACAGGCCCAATTTTTGCCGCGCCAGACTTCTGTGGTGGGTCGAGGGGGGACTGCAACTAAGTGAACGCGGGGGTCTTGGGTGACTAGGTTCGTGGCGATCGCCCGAGTGCCATCGGTAGACTCATCATCGGCAATCCAGACCTGAAGCTGTTGTAGGTTGGGAATGTCGTTGTTGAGAACAGCTTCAACACAAGCCCGCAGATTGATTTCTTCGTTGTAGGCCGGGATGACTACGGCGATCGTAGGGAGTTGGGTGGGGGGTATTGTAGGGGGCGTTAGGCGAGGTGCAGAGGCGATCGAGGCTTGAAAACTTTGGTTAAACCGGAAAATGACATAGCCTGACAGCAATAGCATGCCCATGTCTAGAAGGGCAGGAAGACTATTAAATTCAGTCCAAGTCATGCAAATTCCCTCAACAATAAGCCAGAGAATGATTTTAACGCAAACTCTAGGATGTTCTTGAAAGAGCTGTGAAGCTGCTTCAATCTCAAAAAATTTTAGATCATCCAATTCTGACGGTTGCGAGAAATCCAGTAGTATCTCACCCAGTCATTCAAATTGATTTAGAGATAGTTGCCGCCCCCTTAGGACTACACATATAGATCCCTATTGCCGATGCAGCGTAACATTGAAACATCATCGCCTAGCGCCGAGATCCAGCATGAACGCACAGTCAAGCAAATTCACATTAGAATTCAATCAGTATCCAAATCAATCACGCTGTGAGAAGCTTATCTAAATATAGGAGAGATAGTCATGCAAGACGTCATCGACCGATCAATAGAGATCTCAAAAGCAAATCATTTTAGGTCTCATGCTGACTTTAATCTAATCCAAAAAACAGAGACAAAAGGAAATTCACGAGTGTACGCGATCGCATTTGACATGGACATTGAATCGCTAAAACAAAACTATGGCGATCCTTATAACAATGCATACACAGAAATCCGAAAAGTATTGCAATCCCACGGTTTTAGTCCGCAACAAGGCAGCGTTTATTTTGGAGACAGTACAGTTAACGCCGTAACCTGTGTTCTCGCAGCGCAAGATCTTGCAAGAAAACTCCCGTGGTTTAGTAACTCTGTGAGAGATATTCGAATGCTAAGAATTGAGGAATTCAATGACTTGGGACCAGCAGTTCAAACCATTGGATGATGAAGGCTACTTTTGCAAAAGTGGAATCAAACACTCACTCCATCAACCAGCCAAACAACTGTTTCACAGTAAGTTCAAAGTCTTTGACAAAAGTGGGGACGGGCAACCGTGCGTTCGGCTCATCATAAACAGCCATCGGTTGGTCAGACAGGGAAACAAACACGCACTGTTCTTCTGGGTCAATCAGCCATCCCATCTGAGTACCGTACTTAAGACAATGCAGAATATTTTTAGCAACAGATTATATTAAGAGCAGGTTAGGCTTGCGTTAAAATCACAGACTGCTAACAGATGTTGAAAGACCGAGTGATAGTATGATTCTGGAAATAGAGTCAAAATCCAGTCCCTATTGAGTTGCAGTGTATGCTGTCCACAATGGAATCCGCCTTTAATAAGTCCGCGTCGATTGAAACCTCTACAGGTCACATACTGCTGGTTGAAGACGAAGAAACCATTCGAGAAACCATTTCCCTCACGCTGCGGAGCGAAGGATATACCGTTGTAACGGCAGCAGACGGTCGCGCTGCCCTTGACCTCATCCGCACCTATTCTGAGCAAGCCCTAGGCAGCGATCTACCCACCCTAGATCTGATTATTCTCGATATTATGCTGCCGGGTATCAATGGCCTAGACCTATGCCGCTTCCTGCGTCGTGAAGGATCAGCGATTCCGGTACTGATGCTGAGTGCAAAGGGGACGGAAGGCGATCGCGTGGTTGGCCTAGAAGTGGGAGCCGACGACTACCTCACCAAACCCTTTGGCATGCGGGAATTGGTGGCGCGCTGTCGGGCGCTACTCCGGCGTCAGCGGTTGTTGAATAGCGAATCTACCAATGTGATTCGGTGCCGCGATATTGCGCTGTACCCTCAGGAGTGCCGTGTCACAGTCAATGACCAGAACGTGAATCTTTCGCCGAAAGAATTTCGCATTTTAGAGTTGTTCATGAGTTACCCACGCCGCGTGTGGCCCAGAGAACAGCTCCTGGAGAAAATTTGGGGTCCTGACTTTATTGGCGATAGCAAAACCGTAGATGTCCATATCCGCTGGCTCCGTGAGAAAATTGAGACAGACCCTAGTAATCCTGATTATTTAGTCACAGTACGTGGTTTTGGATATCGCTTTGGGTAGTGCATTAGATCTCTAAATGCTGTGGTAGCAATGAGCGATTGGGGATGGGGGTTTGGTGGTGGACTAAGTCTAGGCTTTGGGCTATGGTACTGGTCATCTCGGCGCTGGCAGCAGAAGCTTAGCCGAATGGTGCGCCTGTTTCCATCGGAGTCCTACAATGCGACGATGCCCCTTCAGGTGAGACTGGTAAAGGCCGTCCAGTTTCAGCAGCAGTCTGAGCAGTCTTTACATCAGCGCCTCAATGCTTGGCTGGTTATTTTACAAGCGGCTCCCATTGGCTATTTAGAAGTTGATGAAGAAAATCATGTTTACTGGCATAACGCTAGAGCTGCTGCATTGCTGAATATTGAACCGCGTCGGGTTGGCTCCATGCTCAAGCGATCGCTATTACAAGTGGTGCGCTCCTATGAGTTAGACCAGCTCATTGAGTCTGTCCGACAATATCAAACCCCCCAGTGCCAGGAATGGACGTTTCATGCCGTTCAATCCCAACAGCAAAACAAGGACTTACCCCTACGTGGATCGGGGTTTCTCCTAGAAGAGGGCCATATTGGCGTGTTTCTCGAAGATCGCTGGGAATCGGTGCAGTTGGCGGAGGAACGCGATCGCTGGACTTCTGACGTAGCCCACGAACTCAAAACGCCCCTGACCTCCATTCGTCTGGTTGCCGAAACCCTGCAAACTAGTATTGACCCGTCCCTCAAAAGCTGGGTGGATCGGCTAATTCAAGAAACCATGCGTCTGAGCGTTTTGGTGCAGGATATTTTAGAACTCAGCCAAATCACCTTTCAAAACCCCAATGTGCTCAAGCCCGTTGAGGTGGATGTGCCAAAACTGATCCAAAATGCTTGGATTACCTTAGAGCCGTTGGCTGAACGCAAGAATCTGTCGCTTTACTACGAAGGGCCAGATCATCATCTCCTCTGTGCCGATGGCAATCGGCTGCTGCGGGTGTTTCTGAACCTGATTGATAACAGCATCAAGTTTAGCCCCGTGGATGCGGCGATCGCCATCTACCTCCGTCCCAATGTCCAACGTTCTCCAGAGGACGAGACCACCGAGGGCTGGATTCAAATCGAAGTGGTAGATTCAGGCTCGGGATTTCCTGAAGACAGTCTCCATCACGTCTTCAAGCGGTTTTATCGCGCTGACCCTGCTCGGGGGCGTGCCTCGGAGCAGGGTCAGCATTTGCCGACAGGGGGTGGGAGTGGACTGGGGTTGGCGATCGCCCATCAAATCATCACAGCCCACGGCGGCACCATTGAGGCCAAAAATCATTCCAGCCACGGCGGAGCACAGATCCAGATTTTGTTGCCCAATAGCCGCCTCAAAATTTCTTCACCTACGCCTTTAGCGGTAACTGATAGACTATGAAAAGGTTTGATAAAAAGGCGTAATTGCGCCTCGAACGCTTTAGACACTTCAGTTTGGCGAAGTCAATATGCCCCGTTCCCAACGCAACGATAACTTCATTGATAAATCCTTTACGGTCATGGCTGACATGATCCTAAAAGTTTTGCCCGCGACCCATCGCCAAAAAGAAGCCTTTGCCTACTATCGCGATGGCATGTCTGCTCAAGGAGATGGCGAATACGCCGAAGCCCTCGACAACTACCAAGAAGCCCTCAAGCTTGAGGATGACGATTACGATCGCGGCTACGTCCTTTACAACATGGGCTTAATCTACGCCAGCAACGGAGACCATACCAAAGCGCTAGAACTTTATCATGAGGCATTGGCGCTGAATGGTCGTCTCTGTCAGGCCCTCAATAATGTGGCGGTGATCTATCACTACCAGGGTGAACAGGCTGCTGAAGAAGGCCGCCCCGATGATGCGGATGAGTTATTTAATCAAGCGGCTGAATATTGGAAGCGTGCTATTCGCGTGGCTCCCAATAACTACATCGAAGCCCAAAACTGGCTCAAGACCACCGGACGCTCCAACCTAGATTTGTACTAGAAGCACGCCCCATGATTGATCAAGAACAAGTTCATAAAGTTGCCCTGTTAGCGCGTCTAGCGTTAACGCCCGAAGAAGAAGCGCAGTACACCACTCAGCTTGGCAGCATCTTAGATTACTTTGAGCAACTCAGCGAGCTAGATGTGACCGATGTGGAACCCACCACCCGCGCCATTGATATGAGCAACATTACCCGTGTGGATGAGCTGAAGGTGTGGGGCGATCGCGATGCCATTTTGAACAATGCGCCCGACCAAGACGGCGACTTTTTCAAGGTGCCTAAAATTATGGAAGACGCAACCTAGGCGTTCGTTAGGCTACGATGATTTAAACTCTGGAGAACATAGCTTATGAATAATCCATCGCTGCGGTCTATGCCCCGCGAGCAGCAAGCTGATGTTTTTCCGCCAAACATGGAAGGGTCTATCCTAGGCTGGATTGAAGAAACTGGGCGCTTTATGGACAGAGAAGTGGTAATTGATCCCAAATTACTTGAAGAAGATGAGCTAACCGTCGCACTGATTGGTGGCGATGACTATGCCGATGACGAGGATGATTTCTCTAACAATGATGATGAGGATTAGACTCTAGGGAAAAGAGGACTATTGCGGGGGGCAGGAAGGCGATCGCAAAACCTAAACTGCCTCGACTTGACTTGAATGGTTCTTTTTCTCCTTCAGCAGCTCCAGTCCATTAAGGCTATTGACTGTATCAGGATGGTTTTCTCCCAAAATTTTTTGTCTTATGGCGATCGCCCGAATTAAAAGTGATTCTGCCTCGGTGTAGCGGCCTTGGGACTCGTAAAGTCTTGCAAGATTATTAAGGCTGCTAGCCACCTCTGGATGATCCGCACCTAACTGACGTTCTCTAATCTTAAGCGCTTGAATTAAAAGTGATTCTGCTTCGGTGTAGCGGCCTTGAGCTAGGTAAAGACCTGCAAGATTGTGAAGTCCGTTGGCAGTATCAAGATTATCTGAACCTAACAGGTTTTCCCTAATTCTAAGGGATTGCAAATAAAGCGGTTCGGCTTCACTATAGCGACCTTGGGATTTATAGAGTAATGCGAGATTGCTGAGACCAGCAGCAAAATTTGGATGGTCTGCACTTAATTGTTTTTCATTAATCTTAATCGAACGAATATAGAGCGCCTCAGCTTCACTGTAACGGCCTTGGGATTCATAAAGTACTGCAAGATTATTAAGACTCGCAGCAACATGGAGATGGTCTAAACCTAACTCGCCTTCTGTAATCTCAAGTGACTGTAAATAAAGTGATTCAGCTTCACTATAGCGGCATTGAGCATAGTAGAGACCTGCAAGGTTATTAAGACTAAGTGCGATATCAGGATGATTTGATCCTAGTAACTGTTTTCTTAATGCAAGGGCTTTTTGCAGCAAGGGTTCGGCTTCTAAATAACGCCCTTGTTTATAGTACAACTGACCTAAACTCCCCAGACTGTCAGCAAGTTCTGAAGAATCTGCTGCTCTTAAAAGACCTAAATATCCTTCAAATCGAGTGGTCAAATCTCGCAGGTCTTTCTGGGCACCCACTTCAGCTAGGGCTTCTAAAGCAGGCAATAAATAAAGCCGGAGCAATTCCTCACTGTCGCCTCCTGCTTGCAGGGCTTGCTCAAAGCGTTGGATTAGATGGAGCGATCGCCTCCGTGCATCATCAATATTGACCGTTGATTCTGATGCAGATTGAAACGGACTCTCCACCTTCACTGATTCTGTAAGGTCAAGCCGCAGATTAAACCAACTCATCAGATCGGGCATAGAGTGGAGGGCAGTCTCATAAAAAACTGGAGTCATCCACCAGATTTGGCGTAACGGTCGCTGAGCCAGACGCTCCCGACGAATATTGAGGGAATACATGGCTTCAGCCAAGGGCACATCGGGGCTAAAAGCAGTTGTTAACCCACTAATAGAAACCAGCCCTGACTCACACTCATCTAGAGCTTGCTCCAGCAGATCGGCTAAAACCGCAGGTCGTTGATAGGTGGGCAAGACAATATCTTTAAACGGAACTTTGAGCTGTGCTAATTCAGCTTGGAGTTGCTGTAAAACCGCTTGCCGTGAAAACTCAGAGCTAAACTCAACCCGAGTCAATCCCATCCCAGGCCGTTTTCCCCAGATCAGTAGTCTCTTGGTAATGTCATTGATAGATCCATATTCCAGAGCTTCAGTTGAGCTGGGTTCCACCATTGACCACACCTCCAGCAACAGAAGGCGCAAGTTTATTTTGCGCCGCTAAAATATCAACCACCAATGGATGAACCCCAAACCATCGCTGACCATTAAATTCTTGCACCGCTCGTGCGCTCAGCAGAGAATATAAAACTGGATTTGAAACCTGTGCCGCTTTTTCTCCCGAATAAATTTTTATCAACAAAGCCGCTTTTTCCTCATAGGTAATTGGATCTCGGTTAAA
>JANLSD010000022.1:0-2231 GCA_031362245.1 Acaryochloridaceae cyanobacterium OTE_25_metabat_464
CCACGAAGCCGCAGCCGAGCTTGAGCGCACCTTCGATATGCCGGAGGTGCTAATGCTCAGGCCACCCGAGACCCTAGAGCAGATACAATTATTGGTTCAGGCTCACTGTCAACGTGAAAAGACAGAGATTGCCTGCCGTCAATTACTTCAGATCATGTAACGAATCAAAATGAACAATCCATCGCTCAAATCAGAGCCACGTACTCAAACATCGCTTGTCTTAAAAACAAATCACGATGTCTCTCTACTCGGATGGCTAGAAGAATCTGGTCGATTCATGGAGCGTGATGTGGTGATTGATCCTAAATTGCTCGAAGAGGATGAGTTGACCGTTGCCATGATTAGTGGGGATGACTATGGCGATGACGATGATGATGGCTTCTCGAATGACGACGAGGATTAGTCAATGCGATCGCAAAACACAAGCAGAGCAACTGTATGGCGACCAGTATCACCGATGAAGAATGGGAAGAATTGTACGATAGTTTTGAAACGACCACGTTGCTGAGCGCCGTCGAGGCTGTGGACGTATTGCGGGGAGAGTTGAGCGACGACGAAGATGGCTGTCCGCCAAAGCTGCGTGATGACCTGCTGAGGTTGCATCAACTGGCAATGGCTGTCTTCAACGAGGGATCTCGCAGCCAAGTTGAGGAATTATTCAATTTCGCTGTCGAACTAGAATTCCAGGTATCCGACATGACAGAAACTCTGGGACAGGTACAGAAAACGTTGTCCGAGCTGGCAGAACTGTACCCAGAAAGCCTTTCTTATAGTACCGATTCTGATGAGTAGAGAAGGTTTGGGCGATCCATCTAAAACGCCTTATGAACGGGTAATCTCGATCACTCGGTTCAGAATAAATCCATCGCCTTGCCCAAGCGATACGCCAGCACAACGCCTGCGATGCCCCCGATGACGCTGAACAGGAGGGAGGCCAGCATCCCGCCGCCCCATAGCGCCGGAATGTAGCTGGCGAGGATTGAACCCCCAGTTGCACCAAAGCCCATCAGTAGCTTGCTCAAGAAAATCACCCTCAATGGAGTCCATTCTTAGCCTACCCATTGGCAAAGGTGCGAATACGGCGACCACCCGAGACGATAGAGCGCATGGGTGAGCTGGCGCGAGAGCATTGGCTTAGAGAAAGGGTCGCGGTGGTGTTGGGGTAGGAAAGGGATGAATTTCAATGTATGTCATCATTCCCTTGAATTGATGTATTTTGTGATTTCCTAAAGTTCAGTGAAATTACGAATATGCTGCTTGAAGTTTTTCGTACATACTGATGAAGTGTTCACGATCACTGCCATTACGTAACCACCCTCACTTCAGCTCACTTGATATCTAGATATCATTCAATCAAGCCGAGTGGCCCAGGAAAAGCGATGAAATCAGCGCTCGACAAAAAATTCATTGAATTCCTTCAACGGGAACTGTCGATGTCGGCTGAAGAGATAGGCTTAGCACTACGCCATCAAGAGCTGACGATAACACAAATGCCTATTTTGCTTTGGCAATATGGTTTGATTTCAATCCAGCAGCTAGAAAAAATCTTTGACTGGCTGGAGCAAGTCTCTTATAACCCTGCTGGGATATAAGAGACGAAAAGTTAGCTAAAAAAACTTGTCCAAGAGCTTTTCACCTTTTGGGATAGATGACCGTACTCTTTGAATGGGGGGCTTTGATATGTCTGAAAATAGTGCGTTTAGCAAAGATGAATTTCTGTATCCACGGAGTCGATACTACGGGAATTTTACGCCGACAAATCTTGTCTTAAATGCAAACCTACAAGAGTTTTCAAGCCAAATTGCGATCCTCTGTGCTCTAGAAACAGGTGGTAAACTATCTGGCGATGAGGCATACAAGCAGATTAAACGTAAATTTAAGCAGTTAAAGCAAAGTCGGAAGTCATTGAAAGCTGGCAATCAGCCCCCAGGTGTTGAGTAGCCTTCAGCTTTACCGTGTTCTGTTAAATTCAAATTGCGAAAGGATTGATACATCGTGGTGTATCAATCCTTTCGCTTTAAGTCAAACCATGACTATTTTAGTTTTGGAAGAGACCCAGACTCATAAAAGAGAACGCTGTCTGGGATACATAGGCCAGCCTGCATAGATTGTGATTTGGCCAGCAGAATTCATAATAAGTTTTAACTGTTTCAGGCAAGCTTTCCTTCCCCAAAGTTATTGAACTCCATTGCAAAGTGCTTTGCAGTAACAAGGATCACACAAGCCAGACA
>JANLSD010000024.1:0-54903 GCA_031362245.1 Acaryochloridaceae cyanobacterium OTE_25_metabat_464
CTTGATTGATCGCGATACGACCTGTGGGATCTCTAACAACACTTAAGAATTGGGCTTTAGGGCCTGTAATCCGGCAGCTAATACAGCGGCGATGGTTTGGCTCCATAATGGGTGGCTAATTTAGGACTCCTCTAAAGCCTCGTTTTCCTCAAAGAGTGCTTCGGGTTCAGCATCTTGAAGCTCAGCGTCTTGAAGTTCAGCATCTTGAGGCTCAAACTCCTCTTCTTCTTCTTCTTCGATGGGTGCGAAGTTGGCCTGCTCTGCCGCATAGTCATATTTGGCAGTATCTTTGATGTCAATTTTCCATCCGGTCAAGCGGGCGGCTAGTCTGACGTTTTGGCCTTCTTTACCAATCGCTAAGCTGAGCTGATCTTCTGGCACAAGAACGTGCACCTGACGATCTTCGGCATTAACAAGGCGGACTTCATCTACACGGGCGGGGCTAAGGGCGTTGGCTATATAGGTGGATGGGTCGGGCGACCAGCGAATCACATCGATTTTCTCGCCCCGCAGTTCGTTGACGACGGCCTGAATCCGCGATCCTCTGGCACCAATGCAGGCTCCCACGGGATCGACTTCGCGCTCTAGGGTATCGACTGCAATTTTAGTGCGGGGACCGACATGGCGCGAGGGTGGGTTCGCTTCACGGGCAACGGCGATAATGCGCACCACTTCATCTTCGATTTCGGGAACTTCGTTTGCGAAAAGATAGACCACGAGTCCGGCATCTGCTCTGGAGACAATGAGCTGAGGCCCACGATGGGGACCGTCCACAACCCGCTTTAGAAAGACTTTGAAGGTGGCATTGGCGCGGTAGTTGTCGTTGGGGAGCTGTTCGCGCTTAGGCAGTTCGGCTTCGACTTCAGGTTGCCCAAAGCCGCTGGCCACGGACATGATGACGGAGCGCCGCTCAAAGCGAAGCACCCGAGCCTGGAGGACGGTTTTTTCGAGATCTTGATATTCTTCTTGAACCAGTTTGCGCTGCTGATCCCGTAATTTTTGGGAGAGCACCTGTTTGGTTTGGATGGCGGCCATGCGACCAAATTCACCTTGTTCTGGGGTGACATCCAGGACAACGGTATCGCCTAACTGCGCTTCTGGGGCCACTTCTTGGACTTCGACAAGAGCAATCTGATGGTCAAGGTTGTCTACTTCTTCGACGATCGCCTTAGTAGACAGCACCCGAAAGCCTTCGTCTTCGGTATCTAGCTCTACGTCAAAGTTATCGAAGTAGTGTTCGTCAAAGGGTTCCTGGCTGTCCATCTCAAGGGTGCGACGATAGCGCTCATAGCCTTTGAGCAGCGCTTCTTGCAATGCTTCTTCAACCGCATGCTTCGGCAAATTCCGTTCACGGCTAATGGTGCTGATCATTTCGGCTAGACCCGGCAAGCGAACCATTGACATTGATAACTCTCCCTCTGCTCAATTATTTTGTGGTGAAAGACTCGCCGATTGCGCTAGGCGGGTCTAAAGACTTTCGGTGCCTTGCTGAAGCAGAACTTCGCTGACCAAGGCTCTGGGAATGGCGATCGCCCGTCCCCGTAGGTTCAACTTAACGGTCGTGTCATCTCGACCCACTAGGCTGCCTTCCCATTCTGAGCGCCCATTGTAAGGTTCTTGGGTTTTGACAATCACGGGGAACCCTCGAAAGGAGTTGAAATCGCGATCGCTGCTTAAAACATCCGAAACGCCAGGGCTAGACACCTCAAGAATATAGGCATCTGGCATGGGCTGTTCGGCAGCATCCAGCGCTTCCTCTAAGGCTCGACTCATTGCAGTGCAGTCCTCAAGACCCGTATCAGCAGACAAATTGCGAACATCAATCCGTAAAATGGGCGGATGCTGGCTGGTATGAAAGACAGCATTCACCACCTCTAGGTTCAGTTGATGGGCAACTGGCTGGGCCAATTCCAAAATCTGGGGAATGAGGGGATGCGTCATGGGGTTAAATAGCAATAAAAAAAGTGGGCAGCACCCACTCTCAATGAACTCATAAACATTATAGAATTTGGACGAAATCGTCCTTCCTATTTAATGACTATATCAAACTTTAGCTCAAGGGTGCCCAAAGACCACTCAGCCTACCGTGGCCTTTGGGTTTGAGTCGTCCTGGATTCAAGCCGCTCTTGAGTAAGTAATTAAGGTGATGACTGCACCTTGGGGATCTTGGATGACGGAAAATCTGCCTACTGCGGGGATCTCTTGAGGCTGCATCAATACTTTCCCTCCTAGTTCTTCGCTCATCTGGGTGGTTGCATCTACATCGTCTACGGTCACGGTGGTTCGCCAATGGGGCGACATGGGCTGCATATCTGACGTGATGCTCATCATGCCGCCAACGCCTTGACCGCCAGCGGACATGACTCGATATTCCATGCCTTCCACGGGGCCGTCAGTCATGGTCCAGCCAAAAAGCTTAACGTAAAATTCTTCCGCCGCTTTGAGATCTGTTGTCATTAGCTCGCTCCAGCTAAATGCGCCGTGCTGCTGAAATGGGTTAATCATAAATACCTCTTAACTTAAGGGTGTTACGTTGACCCTAACAATAGATCGATTTTTGATTATTGTACAGATATTGAATGTTAACTTTTTTGGCTCAATACATCCTTGAAGGTTGGGCAGTGCACGGGTTGATTGAATGTTTTGGGGCTAACGGGGTTCGCATACTGAAAATGTCGATAGCGCAAACAAAAATAATCCCAAGCGCCCATACGAATATTGAATAGTCGGATTAGCACATTCACCAGCCAAGGTTTGAGATCGAGCTGGAAATAAATACCTTTGTTGGCAAAGGTGCAGAGGGTGGCGATCGCATCTTTTGCGGCGATCGCCTCGTTCCCCAGCACGAGTTTTTGGGAGGGGGCTAATTCTGGATGCTGCACAATCTGTAAAACGACCGTGGCGATATCTTGGGCATGGATAAAATGAAAACTCCCGTCGATAGTGAGAAACCGAACCAACCCCGCCCACTTTAAAACCTCTGGCAAACCCGATGCAAAATGAGAATAGGGTATGTGGTTGTCTCCGCCCACAACCAGCGTTGGGAATACCGTAAAGACCGGAAATGCTAATTCCATTGCCATGAGTTTTTCGTAGCAGATGGCTTTGGCCTTTACATATTCAGTGCCCAGGCTTTTTGCTTCAGGCAATACCTGTTCGTCTCGACCTAAAATGCTGGCGGTCGAAAAATAGACGACCTGCTGGCAGACCTGCGGGTCGAGCATCTGGATCAGTTCTAGCGTCTTGGTAATGTCTAATTCTGGATCGCCCCAACCTGTGGCAACCAGCACCGCACAGTGAATCGTGGCAAGCAACTCGCGCAGCGGTTCAAGGTTTCGCAGATCGGCCTGCACGATATGAATGCCAGGACGGCGATCGATGGGAATACTGAGCTTTTGGGGGTCACGCAGTACTAAAAACAACTCATCATCAGTGTGCTGAATAAAGGTTTCACAGAGATAATGCCCAATGCAGCCGCTTGCGCCCGTAATTAAAATTCGCCGTCTAGTCACCGTTTTATCTCAAGGTCTCTTTAGACGGAACTCGTTTTGATTGATTCGCGTTCTCCCTTGGAGAAGGCTATAGTTGAAGCCAAATAAGCCAACCATTTTATGTCTAGTGATTTTTTAAAGCATACTGCATTATGTTTGCGGAGTGCTCTACTGCAAGGGTCAAACGCTTTGAACAGTTACAGTTAACGAATGACTTGAACCATAATGCCTGTTTCCACTTGTGCCCAAATTCGATCTGCAGTCAGAGCAGACACACCTAAACGCTTGGCTAACGACAGGCAAGCTCGATCCCCCAAGGATAGATAAGCCGATACTTTTGGTTAATGGTCTTAATAAGGCGACTTCCAGGGCATCTTCCTTTGAAAATTCATAAATCTGAAGTTGTTGATCCAGAACGCCTTGATTTCGCATCTCTTGAATTAAAGTCAGAGGCGTATCAACTTCGGAGATTTTTGACAAAACTTCAGCCCAATTTATCGCACTCATCGCTGCGCCATTTGCTAATGCAGTCTCAACAACCAATGCCCCAGGTTCATCTCGAAGGTAGGCCAGGAATGCTGATGCATCTAAAACACTGTTACTCATGGGCAGCGGCTTCTCGACGCTCTTGAATTAACTCTTCTGAGAGCGATCGGCTGGTTACAGATTTTAAATACCCTCGGAGGGATCCAGAAGCAGAGGTCATCGCTTTATCCTGTGCTTCTGCCCAAACCAATATTTTTTCCCAAACTTTGATGTCCAGTAGTGCTCCAGTACGATGTCCTTGGTCATCTACAAGAAACTGCACGGATCGTAATTCTTCTAAAAGCTGTTCCATTGCTATCACCATAAGTTCAAACGGCTTAGAGTCAGACAATTGCTATATAGCCGTCTTACTAATAGTTTAAGCCACCTAACTCACGCTGTCTTAGACAACGCGAGTTAGACAAACATCAATCAGCCATTCCCTCAATAACGGTACTGCTTCACTGTTTCAAAGAAAAACGCTGCATTTTCTTCCGGCGTGGTGGGCAAAATGCCGTGACCCAAGTTCATGATGTGCTTATGCTTACCAGCCTTGCGGATCGTGTCGTAAATGCGATCGCGGATAAAGTCCTGCGACCCAAACAGTACACCAGGATCCATGTTGCCCTGCACACCCATCTCTGGGCCTAGGATTGCTCTGGCATCAGCCATATCGACCGTCCAGTCCACGCTAATCATGTCCGCACCGGAAACCGCCATTTGCTTCATCACTCCAGCGCAGCCGCTGACGAGCAAAATAAACGGCGTATCAGCATGGGTTTCTTTAACCTTTTTGATCACTTGCTGTTGATAGGGCAGGGCAAAGACTTCATAATCTTGAGGGCAAAGCTGACCCGCCCAGGAGTCAAACATTTGCACCACCTGGGCACCGCAGTCGATTTGGTAGCAGACATAAGTGGCGATCGCATCGGCAAACTTCGACAAAATCTGGTGCAGCAGCGTGGGGTCAGAAAAGGCCATGCCCTTAATCACCGAATAGGTTTTGGAACCCTTGCCCTCTACGGCATAGGCTGCCAACGTCCAAGGTGCACCCACAAAGCCTAGCACCGTGGCTTTGTTGCCCACTTCGGCGCGGAGGGCATTCAGAATGGTTTTGATAAACGGCAAAGATTCAGCCGGATTGAGCGGGGTGAGCTTATCAATCTGAGCCTGAGTACGAAGGGGTTCATGAATGATTGGGCCTTTGCCCTCGGCAATATCCATGTCAATGCCCATCCCTGGCATGGGCGTGACAATATCTGAAAACAGGATCACGCCATCTGGCCCAAAGGCACGCCACGGCTGAAGAGACACCTCGATCGCCACTTCAGGAATTTCAGAGCGCTCCCGAAAAGACGGATACTTTTCGCGAAGGTCTCGGTAGGCTTTCATATAGCGTCCAGCTTGGCGCATCATCCAAACGGGTGGGCGGTCTACCAATTCACCACGAGCCGCACGTAAAAGCAATGGCGCATCTTGGGTCATACTAACCATGAATTTTAAATCTCCTTCTCAAACACAGCTCAGCGAATCCGCCCCTCTCAGAACTTGCACAGTCAGGTTTTGAGTCAGCCCATAGGCGTAAAACAAGCCTTGCTTTCACAAGGCTGACTCGTCACTGAAAATATTTGCGCCAGATCTAGTTTAGGATTGATCGCCGATCTTTGAGCGGAAGGTTAACAATATCAAGCACTTGAGTCCGCCCACAGAAATGGCTTCGTAAGCTTAAAGGGAAATGTCCCGAGATTTTGGATTTCTCCCCCCAGAATTGGGGGGCTGGGGGGGCTGAGTGCAAGGTATATGGGCTATCCGAACAGTATTGCGTGCGAAGCGGTGGTTGAGTTGGGGAGAGCGATCGCCGTCAGTTGATGCTCAACCTGCGATCGTCCACAAAACGAACAGAAAATAGCGGCAATGCACAGGCTAGTGAGGGACTTTTGATTGAGGGGCGATCGCCCAAAGAGCAGGGTGTGGATGCGTTGCGGGCCATTCACGAGTCCTTTGCCCTAGGACAAACCCAGCGGGTCGAAGTTTCTGCGTGAGAGCCTACGTGAAGGATACACTAGAGAAATGCCCCTGCGACTCACACCTTCATGCCTGACGCTTTTACAACCCTTCGCCATAGTGAACTGCTCCATCGACTGGTGCTGGATAGAACCAGCACTGACGAATTTGGTAGGGTTGATGTGGTTTGGATGGATCCTGAGGCAGATCGGGTGATGGGATTTGTGAGTAAATCCAGCCGCTTCACGAAAAAAAGATTTGCGTTTAAGCTCAATCAGCTCATGACGATTGGCGTAGAGGGAATGGTGGTCAATTCTGCGCCCGTCGAAACGGATACGGAGCATGTAGGGGTACTGGAAACCCTCATTGGCCATGAGCTATGGAGCGATGCTGGCGATCGCCTGGGCTATATTACAGATTGTTTGTTTCTCCTAGAGACAGGAGAGATCACCCACTATTTGTTTCGCTCTCAGGGGTGGCATGGCTTCATTGATAGCGTCTACAAGCTTCCGACTCGGGGCATTGTGCAGGTTGGCAAACAACGTGTGCTGGTGGCAGAGAAAGCTGTTCCGTTGATTACCACCTATCAAGAGGGACTTGAGCAAAAAGTGGTTCAAGTGGCGGAAGATTTACAGTCCATTTCAGAGACGGCCCAAACTGCCACGAAGCGGGTGGGCAAGCAGGTGAGGGCGATCGCCGAGCAGGCCACCCAAAAAGCCAAATCGATTCGCGAAGAATTCCCGCCCCAGGAGGCCATGAAGACGGGGCGATCGCTGCTAGATCAACTTCAGGAACGCGCCCAAAGCGTCGGCAAAGAGCTAAAGGAAGAATTTTCTCCCTTGGCCCAACAGATTAAAGACTCTATTGGGTCTACGCCTAAATCACCCAAACCCAAGTCCACCAAGGATTGGGATTCAACCTTAGGGCACATTCCGCCAGAAGATCTAGAAGATGATGAGCCGTGGATTTAATGGGTGGATTTAATGGGATGACAAAACTTTTCCATATTACTGAAGCCATAAATTGGCAGGCCGCTCAGTCTGAAGGATTTTATGTTGCAGCATCATTGCAAACCCAAGGGTTTATCCACCTTTCAGAACAACATCAAGTCAAAGGCGTTGGGAATCGATTTTATCAGGGTCAGTCAGGGTTGGTGCTGTTGGAGATCGATGGAGATCGCCTCACTTCCACTCTCCGCTACGACGAAGTCCCTGGTGACGGAACTTTTCCCCATCTCTATGGGCCACTAAATCTGGACGCAGTCATTCAGGTTTGGCCCTTTACCCCAGGAGAATCAGTCCCTGAACTAGAGAACCCAACATGGTGAAGGAGCAGCCCACCCTCCAAATCTGGGTTGACGCCGATGCTTGCCCCAACCCAATTAAAGAAATCTTGTTCCGAGCCGCTAAACGGGTAGAGATTCTAACGACGTTTGTGGCAAACCAAGAAATTCAAATCTCAGCATCACCCTACATCAAGGCGATTCAGGTTCGTTCTGGGCTGGATGTTGCCGATAGCTATATTGTGGAACACCTGCAACTTGGCGATCTCGTGATTACTGCCGATATTCCCCTCGCGGCCTTGGCGATCGCCAAAGCGGCCTTCGCCCTCAACCCACGCGGCGAGTTCTACAATGAGGGCAATATCCGAGAGCGATTGTCTATGAGAAACTTTATGGATGAGTTACGCAGTGGTGGTGTTGATACCGGAGGCCCACCACCATTTAGCCAACGCGATCGCCAAAACTTTGCCAACCAGTTGGATCGATTTCTCAACCAACGGCCCCGCTGAAAATTGGGCGATCACACCAAGCATCCGCATCTACTTTTTTGATATAAAGGTGTCCATATTTTTTGTTTGCGTCAACAAGAGTTCCCGATATAATGTAAGCAGATATTCTTTCTCATGCCATTTCATGGACTACCAACACATCATCACAATTGAGTCTGGAAAGCGCAGCGGTAAGCCATGTATTCGAGGCATGCGAATCACGGTTTATGACATCTTAGAATATTTAGCAAGCGGGATGACCGAAGCGGAAATTCTGGAAGACTTTTCTGAACTCACTTCGGAAGACATTAAGGCTTGTCTCTCGTTTGCAGCCGCTCGTGAGAAAAAGTTATTTGTGGCATCGCTGTGAAACTGTTGTTAGATGAAAATCTATCAGACCGAATGATTCACAGGATTGTTGATCTGTATCCAGATTCTGAGCATGTCAAGACGTTAGGACTGATCAATACAGGATAGATTGATCTGGGAATATGCAAAGACAAATGGGTTTGTGATTGTTTCCAAAGATTCTGACTTTCACCAGCGCAGTTTACTTTATGGTCATCCACCCAAGTTTATCTACCTTCGGATTGGCAATTGTTCAACATCGAAGATTATTCAGATCTTGAGAGATAATTTGGACACGATCATCCAATTTAAAAGTAGCGAAGCAGAAAGTCTTCTGATTTTGACGTAGTGTAGAGTCACCGCATAAGGTTAGATACGGAGAATGATGACAAGGCTGCTAACCATCGACTTATCGGGGCTTCCGTGCGGTGAAGTACTTACTTAAGTAATGCGCCTCACAGGTGATGTCAGTAAAGCCAGCAGATTGAAGCCGTTGGGTCAGGTCGTCATGAATGTAATCTTTGTAATAGGGTTCGTGGAAGGTAGAGGCAAAGCCTTCCATCATGGGAGATAGTTCTGTTGAATCATTCATTTGAATAGAATCACAGATCACAAATGCTCCATCCGGCTGGAGCACTCTGTAGCTCTCGTTAATGACATTCTGGCGAGCGGTTCCAGGCAGTTCATGGAATAGAAAAACGCTGGTAACTGCGTCAAAATAGTCATTTTGGTAGGGCAATGCCTCACCATTGGCCTGGCGCAACTGGGTTCTTTCTCCTCCTGTTTGGGACAGTAACTGATTGGCTTTGCGGAGGTAAGTCGGCGACAGATCAACGCCGTAAAGCAATGCCTTAGGGAAGACCGTGCTTAACTGACGCAGGGCACGACCCGTCCCGCAAGCAACATCTAAGATTTTAGGGGCGCGTTCTGCACCCTGTGCTCGCTCTAACGCATCTTGGGCAAAACAGCCCTTAAGCAACGGCAAAATTCGTCGTCGCATGGGGTCTGCCATCCCGCCAAACAGCAGCTCCACCTGAAGATCGTAGAGTTCGGCAGAGCGATCGCTGAGATAGCCATCGGTTTGATAATGGAAATTTTGGAGATAATACTTGGGGTAGCCGCTGGTATCAATATCGTCAGAAAATTCCTGATAGCGTTTATCCTGGGCACGTCGCCAGAGCTGCGGCAAATCCAGCCAGACCGCAGGGTAGACGCGAAAGACCTCATCCCAAGGCGTATCAAACAGCAAATCCACGGGATAAAACCCCGCTTGGGCATCATTCCAGTCCTGGTCTAACAGCGCCTCGTAGCGCATTTTCAGATAGGCTAATGCGGTTGAATCGATGATGGGTCGCCCTTGACCTTCGGCAACGGCGTTACTGGGATAAAGCGCCTTGCCGACCTGAGTTGACGCATTCTTGTGGGCTAAGCCCAAGATATTTTTGCCCCACTGAAGGGTCTGATACACAGTCTTTCGAGGGTCTTGAGTGGCGATCGCAGTGAGGTCAAAGGCGGTTTGCATGATTGAGCTAACAATAAGAAACGTTTCAAAGACTTGATTTTCTTATTATGGTAGCGATCTATCAGGTTTTTTGCACTAAAACCTGATTCTTACTTAGTCCGATCCTCCAGATCGGGTACGGTTACACTCTGATCAAAAAATGGCTCGATCTCGTCCACGGCAACCAGCACCACCGTAATGTTGTCCTGCCCGCCATTGGTTTTCGCTTCATTCACCAGGGCATCTGCGGCTTCGTTGCAAGGATTGGTATTGAGTAACTGGGCGATCGCCCCATCGGTCACTTCTTCTGTCAACCCATCACTACAGAGCAGGAGTGTATCTCCACTGCGCAGATCAATGGACTGGATATCAATTTGGTTGAGATCTTCACGACCGAGGCACTGAGATAGAACATGTCGCCAAGGATGAAGCCGCACCTGATCCAGGGTTAAAATTTTGGCCCGCACCGCCTGGGCAACCCAAGTATGGTCTTCTGTTACCTGTGCGAGCTGGGTATCTCGCAAACAATAGAGACGGGAATCTCCCACATGGGCACACCAAGGCCCGTGGTCTTTAGAAAAAATGACAACCACAGCGGTTGTTCCCATATCAGCCTGTTCTGGCGAAATTTTTTGAAGTTGCAAAATGCTCTGATTGGCGCGGATAAATGCCTCTTGGAGGAGCATCCCTGGTTCTAAACCTTTATTCCAGTTTGCGTCTAAGAAATCTCGGATTGCAACGGTGGCAAGGCGACTGGCTTCTTCTCCCCCCGCATGGCCTCCCATCCCATCTGCAACAATAAAAAAGCGACCCTGTGGATCGTCTATGCAGTAAGAATCCTGATTGGCGGCCCGCACCAGTCCTCGATCACTTAAACCTACAAACCGAAGTTTCATTCGTTTTATTACTACTGCATTCGTTCGTAGCGGTCAATTCGCAGCAGGTGCCGCACCAAAACAACGCCCAGGCCAACGGCGATTAGGGCGGCGATCGCCGCAAGCCAGATGAACTGGTTCACCAACAAAATTGTCGCCGATAAAATAAAGGTACCCATTAGGAGGACATAATTTGTCCCCATGCTGACATTACTTATTCTGCGCAGGGCGCGATCGGTTTCAATGGAGCGCACTCGCACCCGCACATCCCCCTGCTCTAACTTATCGAGGGTGTCTTCTAGTCGCCGTGGCAGGCCGAAAGCCGAACTGCCCACTTGAGCCGCCTGCCGACCGAGTTCCCCCAGCAGCCCGCCGTTATCATCTCGTCCCGATAAATTGCCATTGGTCATAAGTTCTGTTGCAAAAGGCTTTGCAACCTCCATAAAGTTAAAGTCTGGATCGAGTCCTTTGCCAACACCCTCTAGGGTAGAGAACGCCCGCATCACAAAGGTAAAGGTGGCGGGAAATCGGAAAGGCTGGTTATAGGCAACATCGTACAAATCATCGCTGATTTGGGCAATGGACTGGTTTTCAAAGGGCTTGTCCATGAAGTTGTCCAGCATAAACTGGATGGATCTTCGCACAGGTCCCATGTCGGGCACGGTCGCCAACGCCCCTAGCTCTACCAAGGAATTCATGACCAGGGTGGCATCCTTCTGGGCAACGCCCATAAAGGTCTGCATGAGCTTTTCCCGCGTTAACGGCTGAATTTGGCCCATCATACCAAAATCGTAAAAAATCAGCCCTCCATCTGAACTCACGGCAATGTTGCCAGGGTGAGGGTCGGCATGGAAGAATCCGTCGGTTAGAAGCTGATGGAGATACGCCTCGGCTCCCAGTCGCGCCACGACCTTTCGCTCAATACCCGCTGCTTCAAGAGCTTCATAGTTACTGATTTTGATCCCTGGCATATATTCCAGGGTTAAGACCCGCTTGGAGGCATACCGCCAAAACACACGGGGCACATTGGCCCAATCACAGGTTCTAAAATTACGGCGGAAGGTATCCGCGTTGCGACCTTCGTTGAGGTAGTCAATTTCTTCGTAGAGGATGCGGCAACACTCTTCGTAAATGCCGAGCCAGTCTCGACCAGGACCCCAATCAGGGTGGCGCTGAAAATATTGGGCAATGCCTTTGAGAATTCTTAAATCAATGTCAAAGAGCTTTTTGAGGCCAGGTCGTTGAATTTTAACGACCACCTCTTCGCCCGAATGGAGTTGGGCTTTGTGAACTTGACCTAAGCTGGCTGCGGCTAGAGGAATGGGGTCAAAACTACTGAATAAATCTGGAATGGTTTTGGCAAACTCTTGGGTGATGGTGCGCTCCACCTGCTCGTAGCTAAAGGCAGGCACCCGATCTTGGAGCTGAGAGAGTTCTTCGACATATTCTGCTGGGAACAGGTCTGCCCGTGTTGAAAACAATTGCCCCAGCTTAATAAAGGTGGGTCCTAGCTCTAAAAACGTCTCTTTGACCCAAATGGCTTGGGATCGCCGCCGCGTTGCCTGACGCTCTGGAGTCATTCCGCCTCGGTAGCTCCAGGGCTTCTTCATCAACCAACGGGCCGCCAGGAACCGAAAAACAAAGGTCCAGATATCGACAAACCGTCGATGCCGAGAATAGTTTTCTCGATTCCATCGGTAGGCGCTACGAGTATTGAGGGCAAGCGCCGAGGGGGAAGAAAGGGCAGACACGCAAATTCCTGAACGATGGGCGGGCACAACAGCAAAACAGACAGCAAGGAGAATGAATCAAATCAGTGGGTGGAGGCAGAGTAGGGGCAGGTTTAGCTAAAACACTAGGGATAATCTTCAGCGTATTTCGCCAAAACCTGCCCTTCCGAAATGCCTAAGCACCTGGTTTTTGACGATAGTCCTGGAGCGCCGCACGGAGCTGCGCAATTTCAGCCCTTAATTCATCAATGATTTCTTGAACATCACTGTGATTGGATGTACTGGAATTAGAAGTGCTGGAACCGCTGCTACTGTGAGTCTCGGTTGCGCTAGAAGCCTCGGCTTCGGCACGGGTCACAACCTGCTGGGTAAACTGACGCAAACGCTCACGCTGCTCTGCGTCAAATCTGCCAACATTACTCATTACGTCCGTTAGCCCATGTTCTAGTTCTTCGGCAAGAACCTCCGCTGTGGCTCGACCCAGAAAAAAGGCATTTATGAGAGGGTTAGTCATGTCTAAGCTGTCTAAAAGGCAATAGTGCTTCGCAAAAATTATAACTTGCCTGCCCCTCATCGTGCCGTTTTAATGCGGCACCAACGCTACAGAGAAACACCCGTAGGTAAGGGGAAAGAAAAGCGCTCTGCGTGGCCCCAAAAGGCTTCCAGACTATAAAACTGTCTGGCTTCCGGCATCATAATGTGGGCGATCGCATCCCCATAATCCAGCACAATCCAGTTGGAGTCGGTTTGGCCTTCAACATGGGTGGGAGCGCGATCACAGTGCTCAAGGGTGGCTTTGCGCATTGAATCAGCAAGCGCTCTCACCTGGGTGCGGGAGAAACCCGTGACAATAATGAAATAATCTGTGAGCGCGCAAACATCCTGGACATTCAAGATCAGAATATCTGCACCTTTACGGTCATCGGCAGCTTCAGCCAGGGTGAGGGCTAGCGTTTGGCTGGAGTTCCTAGATTGCTCTGGGTTAGAGGCGGTAGGCTGGGGTGCGGTAGTCAAGACGGAAGACTCTAAAATCAATGTTTAATAGTTACGCAATAATTGCGCAATGGTTGATGGCTGTCTTTTCAGCATATCGCAATTGCCTGAGCGTTGGCTGAATCGCCTTAGGTTTTGGCAGCTTGCATAGCCCAGTTGCGGGTCATTACCATGCGCGGATGGATCAGCTTTCGGTTTTGGACGAGCTGATTGAGAGTGCGATCACATATCATCCACACGCCTCTATACATGTTGGTGACGGAGGCTTTACGGATTTGGTTCAGGTCATCGCGATCGCCGCGTCCAGGTTCTAAACTATCTGCTAAAAAAACAATGCAGCTCATGGGGTGCATTTGAGGTCGTCCCAGGGTGTGGTTGCGCACTGCATCTAAAATTTCGGGATTTTTGACCTCAAACACATCTCTAGCCACAATGGCACTCACATCGGCATGGAGCAGCCGTGGCTCAGCCTTGAACACCGCATCCATGGGTACCGGTTCGGCTTCGGCCATTTCCAGGAGGCGTTGGGGTGCAAAATACTTAGCAAGGTCATGGAGGAGTCCTGCCTGAGCAGCCTGAGCCGGATCTAGGCCATGGAGAGAGGCCAGCTCAGCGGCATAGTTTTCCACCCGCAGAATGTGCTGAATCCGCGCTTTGGGGACATTGGATTCTAGCCATGTCAAAACGGCCTCGCGATCCACCTGTAGATCAGCCGGAGCCGGAGTCTTAATGGGCGCATCCTTCGCATTAAGCGTAGACTTTTTGCCTACGCTTCGCTTCTGTTCCGTTTTTCTACCCTTCTTTGGATTGCCCATCTTCGATTGCTTGAGGTGCTTGGTTCAACCCTAGGTTCCGAAGGCGCGATCGCCAGCATCCCCTAGCCCCGGCATAATGAACCCTTGGTCATTGACGGTTTCATCAATGGTAGCTGAGTAAATTTCAAGATTGGGGTAGGTTTCTGCCAACTGCTTGAGGGCAGGGGGGGCCGCCACCACAGAAATAATCCGAATTAAGCTTGGATCTGCCTGTCGTTTAGTGAGTTCTGCCATTGCCAGCATGATGGAACCGCCCGTTGCCAGCATGGGTTCGCAGATTAAAATGCGGGTTTGAGGATCAAAGGTCTCTGGAAGTTTATTGAGATAGCAGGTGGGCTGCAAGGTCTCTTCGTTGCGAGCTAGCCCTAAATGATAGGTAGACGCTCTAGGCATCACAGCTTGAGCACCATCCAGCAAGGTCAACCCTGCCCGCAAAATCGGCACCAAGGCAATGGGTGCCGTCGGGGAAACCAACGTCGCAGGGGTGGGGCCTAAAGGCGTTTCAAGTATCACATCTTCTGTCGGAATCCAGTCCCCCCGCATGGCTTCGTAGGTGAGCCAATAGCCCAATTCTTTGAGCGCAGTGCGAAACAACACATTGGGGGTGTGCTTGTCACGGGCGATCGCCAGCCAATGCTTAACCAGCGGGTGAGGAGGGACATAAATTCGCAACTGGATAGCCATAGGCCGCTCAAATCCTGCTGGTGGGATAGGCCGCTTGGGGCAGCTTCTGCATTATCCTATCAAACAAGGGCGGACTCGGAGGCAGAGCGCTTCCGCAGTTCCCAAATAGCCGATCGCTGCACACCAAGAGTCCGTCAATGTCACCCACAACGGAAACACTTTATCTAATAAAAATTGAGGGAACAAAGGCAAAAGCTTTTAGGACATATAACCGAGGTCAGTCCTCAAGTTTAAAATCGAGTTCAGCCATTATTTGACACGAATTAAGTAATTAAGAATTATGAAACAAATTGCTTTTGTCACTCTTTTGCTGGTGAGTTGGGCAGGCAGTATCCAAATCGCCCACGGTGCAGACCCCAGAGATCTAAGACGGCTGAGACAGACGGGGGAATGTCAGCGATGCAACTTAGTGGGAGCCAATCTTAGGAACGCCAATCTTAGGGATGCCAATCTCAAAAATGCCAATCTCAAAAATGCAGATTTGACGGGTGCCAACCTTCAAAATGCCAATTTTCATAACGCCAATCTCACCTACTCCAGCCTGAAGAATGCGGTCATCAAAGACACGGATTTCTCCGAAGCAAATCTTCTGGGTGCCACCCTTGACTACCGTGAGTTAGACCGTGGAGACGCAAAAGTCTGTAATGCAATCATGCCCAATGGGATCAAAAAAACGACGGGACTCAGCGGTTTCTTTATGGTGGGGGGGTGCCGTCATTAAGGTTTAAGGGCGATCGCCTTCAGCAGTCCTCAGATTAACCTGAGGACTGCTGCACTGCTCAGGTTAATCTGAGGCGCAGGGTTTTTGGTGCTATAGACTAAAGGCATTACCCTCTCATGCAGCATCAAACAGGTGGAAAACCCGCAGCCCAATAACCCTTTACACGGCATCACCCTAGAGAAGATACTGTCTCAACTCATTGAACATTACGGATGGATTGAACTGGGTAAAACCATCGATATCAGATGTTTTACCCATGAACCCAGCCTCAAATCCAGCTTGAAATTTCTGAGGAAAACACCTTGGGCTAGAACCAAGGTTGAGGATTTATATCTGAAGTATGTCAGAGGAAATTCAGACTGACTGGAAACAGGATAAGCGGATTACCAAAATTTATGCACGATTCCCAGATTTCTGACTCTCCAGGTACGAGAACGCCGCATTGAGACTTTCAACAGGGCTATTCTGCGCAGAACCAGGCACTACGGACAGATATTTATTACCCCAGTCAATAATGACAGCCCAAGGTGGCTCATCGTTATCTGGGCGATACCGTAGCTCTACCATACTGCTTTTACTTTGCTGCTGTAACCGTTCGATCAAGGTCTGTAGCTCATCCATCGGTTTGCCTGCACCCGCGATAGAACAGCGCGCTCTATCAGCTTAGCGGTTATCAAAATCGTAGACGGTATTCCAACACCCCAACGGCATCTCCCTGGAAATTCACGGAGCTTCTCAGGCGCAGTTGATCGGTAAAGTCGTAGCTGAGATTGACTTGGGGTAGCTCGCTCGGGGCGGTTACGTTTTGGAGCAGCGAGACTGAGAAGCGATCCGTGATATCGTAGCCCAGCTCAGCCCCCAGGTTTAGGGTGGAGGATGTGTTGCTGTTGTTATCTCGAATGGGTGTCAGCAACGGAAACAAACGGAAGCTGGCCCGACTGCCTAAGGCATCATCCACAATACTCTGAAACCGATTTAAGAATGCTGCACTGGCAAAGTTCACAACGGCACCTTGGGCATCCCCAGCTTCTAGGGATTGCGTAATGCCGCCACTTAGCAGGGCTAAAATTTCATTCTGGGAACGGCTTGGCGTACTGGTGAGGTCTAAGATATCGCTAAACCGCGTATTGAGCTGACTGGCCCTCCCCTGAATATTAGCCTTCACCCGCACAGACTCAATGGAACCTAGGGTGCCTGCTTGAACATCCGCAAATTCGTTGAGGTTTGTTTTACGACCCGCAGCCACTTCCGAAACTGTGGTGCGTAAGCTGAGTTTGAGTAAGGGATCTAGACCATAGGCAGGTGTAAACTTCGCATAGTTTTCCTTCCGTTCATCCACTCGAAATAGGGTCGTAAATAGATACACATTCCCCTTCGTAAACTTGACCGTGCCCTCAGGGCGAGGTGCGTCGATGGAGCCATCCAGGTTAATGGTTCCAGTGGCAATAAAGCTGAGAACAGGAGGCTGCAAAATTCGGATATTGTCTCCCAATCGCACCTGTAATCCTTGAAAAGCAGCGGAGGCAGGGCCACTCCCCGCGTTGCTTGGTGCGGCACCAGAGGCTTGGGCTGTTGAGGTGGCAGCCAATAAAACTTCACCATTATCCAGGGCCACAAAACCGCCAATTAGCGGCCTAAAGACACTGCCACCCACATCGAGGTTGCCATTGACCTGCCCTTTATAGAGACCTTTAATTTTGAGGGCGGTATTGTCGAGGGCAACTGAAAGCGGCGTTGCGACGGGTAATTTTTCATCAAAAATAGGAATGCTGCCTTTCACCATCAGTTGACCTTTGTTGTAGCGTCCTGACAAGTCAGACACAGTCAAACTATCGCTATTAAACCGCACAGCGCCATTCACCTGGGTCAATGCCTCGGGGAACGTGGGAGATCGCAAGGTCGCATCCTTCAGCACCAATCCCCCGAGCAACAAGGGTTTGGTCAGCGTTCCCTTAACCTGAAGACTCAGATTGCCTTTGCCATCCACCCAGGACACTTGGTCTGAGAATAAGTTCACCAGGGCCAAGCCTTGGTCTTTTACAGACATGGAAATATCCAACTGATCCGTGGTGGGTTTGATCGAAGAGAAGGGCAACGCATAGGGGACATTCCCCTGAATTTGAATGGGTTCGGGCGAATCAATATTGGCGGTGCTATTAAAGCCTAGCCTTGCGTTCTTATAGCTAAATTCCGTCGTAGCATTTTGAATCTTGGCGCGGTTCAAGACGCCTTGCTCAACATTGAACTGTCCTTCCAGGCTTGGGTTATCCCACTGGCCTGCAAGCTGAGCCGAGCCGTTCAATTTTCCGGTGACGTTCACGGGCAAATCTAGAAAATCGGCAATGGATTCTAGGGGAACCTGGGCGACTGTAAGCTGGCCTGACTGGCGATCGCCTCCCACCCTGCCTGTAAAAGACGCCATGCTGGAACCACTGGTGAAGCTCAAGGGTTCAACAATCAGCCCTGATTTGTCTAGGCGTCCTTTTGCCACAATTTGATCGATTTTGTAGGGTTCTAGGCTCCAATTTTGGCCTGCCAGGTCAAAGGTGCCGCTTAATCCCAACTTTGCCGAGCCTGCAAACCGGACTTCTCCTGCAATGCGACCTTTGAGCTTTTCCCAGTTGGGAAGGGCGTTACCACTGGCCTGCCGCTGCTTACGCTGGGCTAACAGCTCATCTACTTCAGCCAAGCGCTGGAGCTGTTGCCAAAGCGGGATATTAGCCAAGTTGACTGGTTCGGTTTGGACATTCGTGGCACGGCCCAAGGTGGGCGAGTTGGGTGCAGGTGCCCCAAATCCAGTTCCAAGGGATTTGGCAACGCTGAGTAAATCTTCAACCTGGGATTGGGCAATCAGCAACCGCCCAGAGACCTGAGGATCGGCAAAGTTGGTTAAAGTCGCATCCAACTGATACTGATTTTCGCCTTGAACCAGGCGGGCCTGACTGAGGGTGGCGACTCCCTTGGCGTAACGCACCTGTCCCGTGAGGCGATCGCCCACAAACCGACCATACCCTGCCCGACCCAATCCAGGCTGTTCTACAACAAAGGCTCCATCGGCATCCAGGTTGTGGACATTAAGGGCCAGAGACCCAGATGCGTTCCCTGAGACCGTACCGATGTTTTGAGAAATTTGCGGGAACTCATTGAGGGCAACTAAGGGCACCTCTTTAAACACCAGCCCAAAGGTATCGGGGGTTGTCCGTTGCCCCACAATAGAGGCTTTATCCCGCCGGATATCCATCGCAATGGGGACTTGTTTGGCATCGAGGGCGACTTGGATGCGATCGCGGGTTCCCCCCAGATTCAAATTCAGCCCCTGAGTGGTATCAAAATCCAGACGGCCTACCAGTAGCGGCTCAAAGGCCAAGTTAGAAACCTTCAGCGTTTCAACCTCCAGCTTGCTGTTCAACCTAGGCGCACTGAGGGTTCCAGTCAGTTTACCGTTGAGGTTGGCAAGGCCGTGGAGCGGATTCTGCGATAGCCCCAGGGCCGTAAGCCGATTCAGTTCAAAACGCCGTGCGACCAAATCGAGATTTAAGGTTGTAATTTGAGGCGACTGAGGTCCCTGTAAGATTGCCCCCACAATGCCACGGGCTTCAAACCCAGGTGCAGACGCTTTATCGACTAAAATCTGTTGCCCATCCCAACGAATATGGGTGGTCAACGGATCTTGAATGACTGAAAGCCCCTTAGAGAAAAGTAAGGCTCCGTCAGCACGGGCCGTTTGGGCGCTAAACCCTGCCAATGGCCCTGTAATGGCAAGCTGACCGGACAGTGCCCCCTTTAAGTCCGCTGAATATCCCTTCAGGTCAATGCTGGGGAGTACTGCATCAAGGTCAACTCGACCATCGGCAATCAGGCCATTGATTTGGACGCTACCGCCCTTCACTTGGGCTACCACGTCTTGCAATGTTGTTCTGCCTTGGTGAATAATCGCTTGCCCAACCGTAGGGTAAGCACCTTCTGGCGCTCGGAAATGTACGGAAGTCTGAATATCGCTGACTGGGCCAGACACTAGGGCGCTACCGCTGATGAGTCCGATCGCCACGCCAGGAGAGGCTTGGTAGAGTTTGGCGATCGCATCCCCTGAAAGCCCATTCCCCTGAAACTGGGCGATTAAAGTACTTTGGCTTGGCTCTGGCTTGATTTGGAGGGTTGCGGTGCCTGTCACCTTACCGCCGTCTACAGGCTGGGCGGCAATCTCCGTGATGGTTAATAGAGAGGGCACCAGCTTAAACTGCGCCGACGCGGACTGCATTGCAATGCGGTCGAGGGTCACTGTTCCAATGTTTTGGACGGTTCCGGTGATGAGGGGTTGGGCGATCGCCCCACCCACCCGAATCTCGCTGGCCTGGACTTGCCCCGCTACGGGAAAGGGCAACGCACCCACCTGAAGAGTTTTGAGGGCTTGATTCACCTCAATGGGCTTGGTTTGGGCCACAAGGTCATAGCCACGATCGGGGTCGATGGAACCCTTGGCCTTGACTGGAATAGAGCCATAGTGGGTTGAGACCCCCTCTAGGGTGGCGGTGAGTCCACTCAAGCGCACTATGCCATTGGTATCCAAAAAAGGTTGAGGTACCCCTGGCACCGCAACGTTCACACGGCTCAGCGTCGCAAGGCCCTGAAGGGAAGGCCGCTCATTTTTTTTGAGCTGCACCCCAATATTGCCGCCCACACGCCCCGCACTCACCTGAAGGGGGAGGTTATAGGCTTTATCGAGTAGCGCAGCCGGAAGATTCTGGGCCTGAATTAACAAATTTGCTGAGTCAAGGGGCAAGCCTACCTTTCCTTTCACACCGAGGGTTCCCCCCGCTGCCAACGCCCCCTTGAGGTCTAACTGCATCACCTGAGAACCCCCTAAAAATGCCAGGGTTCCGCTGATATCACGGATCGTTTGACGACGGTTCCGACCATTGGCTAAAACCAGCTTTTCGGGTATCTGACCTACCCCGCCCTGAATCGATGCTTTCCCTTCCACAATGGGCTGCTGATTGGCAGGAACAGACACTGCCACATCCATCTCAATTTGCTTTGCTTTACCCGCAATAGACTGCTCTTGCCATACGCCTTCGGCCTGCCGCAGTTTCCCCTGACTGCCTAAACGCAAGGGCTGTTGCGGGGCATAGGCCAACCGAAGCTGACCCTCAAACTGTCCATCCGTCACTCGCACTGGGCTGGGGGGCAGTAAAGGTAGAAGGGGGGCGATCGCCAGTTCTTGCGTCTGAGCCGTGAGTGCTAAGGCTTGCTGTGGGGTGTTCCATTTGCCCTTAAGGGCGACTCGACCCCCAGAATCAATCTGGGTCGTGGCCCTAAAATCAATGTTTTTATTATGGTTTTTAAAATTCACTACCCCATTGCTGCGTTCCAAAACCCGAGGGGTACCCACCGTTGGTGCAAGGGTGACAGTGGCGTTGTTGGCCTGAATGGAGTTGAGTTGAATTTTAAGTCCCCCAGAATCTGGCAGAGAGGTCAGTTTTGTTCCAATCCACTGCTTGTCAGGGGCTTGATCCAGGTAGACCGTCGGGCGATTTAGGACGATATCTAGCCCTAAGGTTTGATTGAAGGGCACTGTCCAAGGATTAAACCGAACCACCACAGATTCCGCTGTGACCTGATCTTTATCTAAAACCGTTTTTCCGTCGATCTGGGTGGAATGGGGCGGAATGGTTGAGCGCCCAAATTCCAGTTCTGTTAAAGAGTAATGCTTTAGAGTCCCTAGCTTTACTGGGCGATTGAGCAGTTTTCCTAGATTTTGCTCCACCATTGGAGCCAGCTCATGCTCTATAAAGGACAGTCCACGCCATGCTGCGGCCCCGCATAGGCCACTCAGCACCAGTAGACCACCTAAAATCGGACGTCTGAATAACGTCGGCCCTAGCATTCTAGGTCCCCGTGGAGACGGATCTGGAGGAGAATAAGACATGGCACGCTCTAGTTAAGACAGCGATTGCCCGTTTGGATCGTTAAATTGAACACCCGCTAAATTTAACAAGCGCAAAACAGGAGTGAGGAAGCGATCGCTAACAGGAGTGAGGAGTCGTATTCAGGTCTTGTTGAGAACTTTAACAAATTTAATTCTGTATGATCTCACAAGGTGGTGCTACCCAAGCCAAATATTGCCAAAAATAATTGCCAAAAGAGTTACTGAAAGGTCAATAGACAGTCATTTTGAATGAAGATGAACATGTCTTAATATTTGCACATATTTTTGTGAGAACATCTACCTATTGATAGGATTTGGGTTGATCAAAGGCAGGAATGCTACGGTGCAGCATTGACCTTCGCCCAAACCTGGGCTAAAAAGCGATAAAGTACTTTGATTTCCATAAGGGTGGCTATGCGAGTATATGTACTGCTGTTTAATGTCGGCACGGATAATGAAGGCATCCACACCCTTAAACTAAAACAGCCCGAAACAGAAGATGATTACCAGGACGTGGTGCTAGCCTTTGAAGAAGAGGATGATGCAACCCGTTTTGCGGTGTTACTAGAGGCCCAGGATTTCCCTGAGGCGGCAGTGGAAGGCATTGATCAAGAAGAGCTGGAAGACTTTTGCGAAAGTTCTGGCCTGGGGTTGCAGTACGTATCTGAAGGCATGTTGGCGGTGCCGCCCCCTTCTAATGTGGATGAAACCGATTGGCAAGAAGAGGGTGCGGTGCCCAGGGCCGAAGAACCTGAGCCTGCAATGGCAGATCTAGATGAAATTAAGCGGCGGCTAGAGCGCTTGCTATAGCTTCGCTCTGGCGCTGAATCTTGGCGGTGATGATACAATCACGGCAGGTTCAGTCATTTTTGGCTAGGGCAATTGCGCTGTGCTAAAAAGTTTGGGTGTGGGTATGGACGTGTCGAACTTGGGAAATTTCCCACATTGATTCAATGGGATATTTCCTGATCCTTGCGATCATTATTTTGGGTGGTGTGATTGCCACGGTGGGCGATCGCATTGGTAGCCGTGTGGGCAAAGCACGCCTCAGCCTGTTCAACATGCGCCCTAAAAAGACAGCGGTGTTGGTCACTATTTTGACGGGTAGCGTTACCTCTGCCGTCACGTTGGGGGTTTTGCTGGCGGCCAATAAAGAACTCCGAGACATCATCTTTCGCACTGGGACGATTATTGCCCAGAACCGTAAGGTCAATCAAGAACTAGAGCAGACGCTGACGCAAAAGGCTCAAATTCAGACGGAACTCTCGGCATCACGAACGGAGCTATCGGTATCACGGGCGGATTTGACCGAGGCGGTGCGGCGGCTGCGCAATGTCAATGACTCCCTGAAGGTGTCGGTGCAGCGCCAAAAAGCAAGCGAAGCCAAGCTCAAGCTGCTCCGGTCTCGCTACGAGTTTGCCCAAACTACCCTCCGTCGGTTTAGCGGTCAGGCCGCTACCTTGCGATCGCAGATTGGTCAACTCTCCACCCAACGGCAGCAGTTGGTTGCCCAACGCAATCAGATCCAGATTCGCCTCAAAGATGCCGACGCTCAAAAACAATCCCTTGAGGCGGCGGCTAAAACGGCCCAACAACGGATTCAGACGGTTGAAGCACAAATTTCCCAAGCCAGACAGCAGCTTCAGTCTGCTGAAGCTCAGCAGGCTAGTCTCCAGCGCTCAGTTTCAGACGCACAGCTTCAGCTTCAAAAAGCAACCAATGAGCAAAATACCCTGCGTCAACAGCGACAGTCCCTAGAACGGGAAATTGCTGCCTTGGAAGAAAATCGACAGCGGCTGTCGGAAAATCTACGGGTGTTGCTGTTGGGATTAAGACGGGGTAACGTCACCATTCGGGCCGGCCAAATTCTTTCCGTTGGCGTGATCCAAAATGTAACTAGCCCAGAACAGGCGCTACAGGCCATTAATACCCTCCGACTTCAGGCCCGCCGCACCGCCATTATTTTGACGAATCCTCGCAATCTTCCGCCAGATCAGCGAGTTGTAGAAATGGCAAAGCAAGACGTAGAAGGACTCATTAAGCAGGTTAGTGACGGAAAAACCTACGTGGTCAGAATTTTATCGGCATTAAACTACCTAGAAGGGGAAAGCCAGGTGATTGCGGTGCCTCAAGTGGTGCTTAACAATCAGGTGTTTCCCCAAGATGCGGTCATTTCGACCTTGACCCTTACGCCCTCCACCCTCACCGATGAACAGATTTTGGCCCGGATTAATGCCCTATTCAGCGCCGCAAATCGTCAGGCGATCGAGTCTGGTGTGTTGCCTGATCCGGTGACGGGCACGGTTGGATCGTTCCGGCAAATTGATTTATTTCGGTTTGTTTTGGCCCTGAAGCAGCGCAATGATGATGGAGTGGTTGAAATTCAGGCGGTCACGTCTGACAAGGTGTTTAGTTCTGGGCCATTGCTGCTGCACTTGGTGGCGTTACGGAATGGCAAGCTGATTTTGAAAAGTTAAATATAAGAAATAATCGCTGTAAGTTATGTTTGATCTATGGCCTCAGACGCGCGATCGCTCAGTATTAACCTTTTGTTTACGCCCTTCACAACACGCTTTAGTCTAAATCGCGTTTTTCTCTGTCACGTTTGATTGTTTTTATGACCCTGAACTCGACGATTCCACTTGATGCACTTCTTCTCGCCATTGATGAGGCCAGTTCTGCGACAGCCCTCGCCAATGCGGTTGAGGCGCTCGCTTTATCTGGGTTCCCTGAGGCGACGACTCCGCTGATTAAGGCTTTAGGCTATAACAACCCTGGCGCGGCAGTGGCTGCGGTGGATGGACTTATTCGCATTGGGGATGCTGCGGTAATGCCGCTCCTTGAGCTGCTTGATGATTTCAACTATGGCGCAAGGGCTTGGGCGATTCGGGCGTTGGCGGGCATTGGCGACCCGAGGGGACTGGAGATTCTTTTAGAGGCCGCGAAGGATGACTTTGCCCTCAGCGTAAGACGGGCGGCGGCGCGGGGGTTGGGTTCAATTCGTTGGGATGGGCTATCGATTGAAGCACAGGTGGAGGGTCAAACCCGATGTTTAGAGGTGCTATTCGGTTGTGCTCTTGATCCAGAATGGGTGGTTCGGTATGCCGCATTCTCGGCAATTCAGTCCCTCGGGTGCTCTTTCTCTATCACTCAACCGCTTAAACTCGCGCACGTTTTGGAACAGTTGGAGATGCGACAGGCCAACGAATCGACTCGTGCTGTGCAAGCCCGTGCCCTACTCGCACAGCAGCAGGTTAAGCAACTGCTTTCTTCAGTATTTCCCAACGCTTGAACGAAGTGCTTCTGCAAGATAGCGGTATTGCTCAACATCGTTATAAAGCTGAGCAGAAACGCGCACCAGCCGTTGGGTTGGATTAACCCAGGGAATAATGGGAACCTCAATGCTGTAGGTCTCCCACAGCCAGTCCTGAAGCGTATCAATCCCATTGGCACCATATTTCGGCACGCCAAAGGATGAGGGGAGTGGAATCGCGGTGATCGCCCCAATCATCTCTTCTGGACAAGGAATCTCCTGCTCCAATGCATCGCACAAAATCTGACGCGCCTGCAACGCTAACGCACGGTTATGGGCCATCACCTCCACCCAGGCTTGGGGCAATTGCGAATTCATAAACCCAAGCACTGCGGGCAGACAGAGAAACGGCGTTGGGTCGTGGGTGCCCGTCCAATCAAACTCAAGCTGAAATCGGGAGCGATCGCAGCGGGGAGAATTTGCGCCGTGGCTGATGGTGAGGGGTCGGATTTGGGCCTGGCGATCGCCCCGCACATACAAAAACGCAGCCCCTTTCGGCGCACACATCCACTTATGACAGTTCCCCGTGTAGTAGGCCGCGCCAATGTCTGGAAGATTGAGCGGCACCATTCCTGGCCCGTGGGCACCATCCACCAGGCTATCGATGCCACGCTGATTTAAGGCGTGAACCAACTTCTGAAGGGGAAAGATCAGCGCTGTTGGGCTAGTGATGTGATCTAACAGTGCCAGCTTTGTACGGGGTGTGACGCAACCCAAAACAGCCTGGATAATCTGCTCAGCATTCTCTAATGGAAACGGGATAGTCGCGACGACGATTTTGGCCTCCCAGCGTTGGGCGACAAACTCTAAGGCATTACGGCAGGCATTGTAGGCGTGACTGGTGGTGAGTAATTCATCTCCAGGTTCAAAGGTGAGTGACCTTAAAACGCTATTCACCCCAGTTGTGGCATTGTTTACAAATGCAAGATCTGCTGGATCGGCCTTCACAAACTCGGCAAGGGCCGTACGGGCAATGTCTAGCAATGGCTCAAATTCTCGCATCACAAAACGAAGCGGCTCTCGCTCTAGCTGCTGCCGAAACGCCTGCTGTTGCGCTAGAACCGAGGTGGGGCAAGCGCCAAAGGCCCCGTGATTGAGGAATGTAACCGTGGGGTCAAGCTGCCAGCATTGTGTGAATGCATTGGAGATAATGGGTCGCTCCATTACACTGCAAACCCCACTTCTGTTAGTAGAGTTAGTGGCCCTAGCACCCGTAAATCTTCTAACTGAGTCTGGTTTTTGACCAGCAGCGCCCCTGTGAACCCAAGGGAATTAACAGGAATGCCCACAAAGCTTTCCTGCGATCGCGGTATCACACACATCCACTCACGGGTGACGAGTAAGTTATAGGCTCCTAGGGGTTCGGTGGCGGCTGAACTCCCAATCAAGTTCAGGGTAGCCAACAGTTCGTGATAGTGGGCCAAAAGCGTTTCGGCGACGGCTAAGGGTTGGGTGAAATCGAGGGGGGTGAAATGGGCGATCGCATGGCGGTAGGGCAGCTTAGGATTATGGCCTACCGTCTCCAGCATCAAAGACTCCAAAGGCAGTTGCGACCCATCAGGAACAAAGGGAAGCGGCACAATTTGTAGATGCTTATGGCGCTGGCTGGCCCCCGCAATTTGACCGCCGTTGTAAAACCCCAGGCCATCCATTTCCGATAGCCCAATGGCTAACGCCTGAAAGTCTGACGAATTTAGCAGACTATCCTGAGGGGCAAACTCACGGGTCACAATCAGAATGTGGTGATCCATCACATTGAACTTATTGAGCAACACCAAGTGGGTCGGGGATAAATCCGCTACAAATAAGTGCGGATCGTAGGGCAAAAAGGGGTTAAAGTCTGCGCTGCGCTGCTGGGATGAGGTTTCTTTGCGTTGAATGTTCGCCAAAACTCTCACCAAAAACCGCATATCCCCCTGGGCCACCCATTCATATTCTGTGGGGATAGTCTCAAGGGCACCGCACTCAAGGGCAAGCTGGGTTTGTTGTTTAATGCTAGGCCACAGCATCCCTGGCCGGAACCACAGTGGATTGGAGAGAAACGAAGGATCCAAAACCAATTACCCTATTGCTGCAAAGGTTAATCCGCTCTCTCACGCTAACAGCACGACCCTGCACTTGCCAAAACTTTTTGTCTATCCTTCCTTCAGGGAAGTACGCGTCACCCTTATTCTTGAACTTAACCCAATCCCAAGGCTCCATACCACCATCACAGGCAATAACCAATTCCCATACCGAACATATAGGGTCTGGGTTTTGCGCCGTTCAATGTTGGCAATATGGGTCACTGGTTGATCTCTCAATGATTTCCACAACGTCTGTCCGTGGGGTTCAATCACCGCAGAAAGACCTGTATTGGTAACGCGCACTAACCAGCGATCGCTCTCAATGGCCCGCATCACGTCTAGAGCATGGTGTTGGGACATCATCCGGTAGTTATAGGGGTCATTGTTTGCAATACTGAGGATAAACTGCCCCCCTGCCGCTGCCTGGGCACGAAACAGCTCCGAAAACACTGAGTCATAACAAATTCCCACAATTGCTCGACCCAAGGGGGTGTCAAAAGTTTGGTGTGGACTTCCGGGTATCATCCCTATCCGCATGGGTGAAAGCCGCCGCAGGATGGGGGCTAGCACCGACTCAAAGGGCAAATATTCTCCGAGGGGCGCTAGTTTAACTTTGTCATATCTGCTTAAGATCGTGCCGTCTTCCCTAAGGCTTAAAAGGCTTTGGGTGTAGCCGTCCCCCTTGGGTACAAACGTCCCCACCCACAGGGGCACCTTTTCCGCCTTGATTGCCTCTAGAATGGGCTGTTCCCGCCCAAGAGACTGTCTCCACAACAGCGGCAGCGCGCCTTCCGGTAGTAGCACTGCATCTACCTTTTGCTTTGCTAAGGCTTGATAACCCTGCCGATACAAGTCAACCGACTGTTTAACCCCTGGTGGCGAGAGCTTAAACCGTGTGGGGATATTGCCCTGAATCATGCCGATGGAAATCTGTTCTGCCGGATTGGGATTCAGTGAACCCTGGGCGAATCCCCAGCCCAGGATGTGGAGGGATAGACCTAGGGCGATCGCCCCCGCCACTCCCCGCCTTTTTCGCCTCAGCCAAGCCTCAGCCAAGGCACCATTAACCAGCATCAGTGACAGCGTAATGGCGATCGGCCCTGTGAGTCGGCTCAGGTGCAGAATGGCAATATTGTGGGGGCTTTGACTATTGGCAAGATCCGTCCACCAGAGGGGTGATAAGCTCCACAGCCATTCCAATCCACACCAAAACGTTGCGCCAATGATAATGCGGGATAAACTGCCGAGGGTTGGACTTAAACTTTTGAGGCAAACAGCCCAAAGCATTGGCAGGCAAGCACCCCAGAGTGTCACGAATCCCCAAGCGATAGCCGTAATCGCGAGACTCGTGGCCCAAGACATGCCCAGCCATGTGAGCGGATGGAGTCCAAAAAGCCAGGACAGTGCGGCACCGTGGTAGCCCACACCCCAGCATCCGCCCCAGAAGGCTGCTTGCTTGCGGGTGTGGGACTTGAGGGTGATGGCCCAGAGTGGGGCGATCGCCCCCCAGGCAATCCACCAGGTTGATGCGGGTGCAAGGCTGAGTCCTAGCAGGGTGCCCACCAGGATTAACAGCCCACCCGTGCTCCAAAGATAGCGAGGGAGAACCCATCGAAACGGAAATTTGATAGCATTCACCCTTAATTCCTGGATTCTGGGCTGGCGATCGAATGAATATGAACATCTTGCTTAGAAGACGGCATACAAATGCCTTCTTTACGAAATCGTTCTACCAATTGTTCATGGGTGTGAAAATGAACCGCCCAATAATTACGAGAATTCGTCCAAGGCCGAACCCCTAAGCGTAAACAATTTTCTGACAATTCCAAAACACCAATTTCAGGAACCGGAGTCTGCAAGACCCGTGGATCCGATGCCAAGATTTCTGAAATCACTTTTTTGACACGCTGTAGATTTTCCTCATAGCTAATCCCAATCACCATATCCACCCGTAGGGTTCCCTTGCTGGAATGGTTGATGATAGTGTCATTCACTAACTTTGAATTTGGAATGATGACGAGCCGATTGTCTGCCGTCAGAACAGACGTAGAAAAAAGTTGGATTTCTTCAACAATGCCAGTGATACCTGCTCCTTCGACTAAATCGCCCACTCGAAAAGGATGAAAAATAATGAGTAGCAAGCCCGCAGAAAAGTTAGACAAAGAACCCTGTAAGGCAAGACCAATGGCAACCCCTGCTGCACCCAACATGGCGATCAGGGACGTTGTTTCAATCCCCAACTGCCCCATGATGCTCAGCGCGATCAGAAACAGAATTCCATAGTAGGTAAATTGGCTGGCGAAGGAAATAAGGCTGGCATCCATCCGCGCTTGGGTCATGATTTTGCGCACAATCTGTTGGAGCTGCTTTGCCCCCCAGCGACCCACGAAAAATAGCGCTACAACACTAAACAGCTTAACCCCAAGGGTTGTGAGATTAGACTGCCACCCCACCAGTAACGTATTATTCAGTGCTTCATTCATACAGTTCTCCTCAGTTTGCGCGGGATTGAATGGCTTACATCTCCTTGTTTTGTTTAGCTTGTTTTTGTTTAGGTTACATCTTCTTTCGCACTAGGTCTGCCTGGAGCAGGCAGCGCCGCCACAATTGCGTCCGCCACTCGGCCTACTGGAATCAGCTCCAGTCCTGTGTCTGCCATCACTTGTCCCTTCGGAATAATGGCGCGTTTAAACCCGAGCTTAGCGGCTTCCTTTAGGCGGAGTTCAAGCTGAGAAACTGATCGCACCTGTCCCCCTAGACCCACTTCACCAATGATGACGGTAAAGGGATCTACCA
The DNA here is from genome assembly GCA_031362245.1 of Acaryochloridaceae cyanobacterium OTE_25_metabat_464. GTDB lineage: Bacteria > Cyanobacteriota > Cyanobacteriia > Thermosynechococcales > Thermosynechococcaceae > JAAURS01. The sequence continues at coordinate 29,559 of JANLSD010000024.1, forward strand.
TTCGATCACGGAAACTTGCGGCCACGGCGATTGCCACGCCTAAATCCGCTGCGGGTTCTCCCACATTTAACCCTCCTGTAGACGAAACATAGGCATCCAGTTTTGACAGCGGAATGCCCAGCCGCTTTTCCAGCACTGCCAAAATTTGCAAAAAGCGATTGTACTCCACTCCCGTCGTGGATCTTCGAGGGGAGGCATAGCTGGTGGGTGCCGCCAGGGCCTGAAGCTCCACCACAATGGGACGGGTACCCTCACAGGCCACGATGGTGGCAGTCCCTGGGGTGGCCTCACCGCGATCGCCCAAGAACAACGCGGAGGGGTTCAGGACTTCTTCTAGACCCTTCTCGCTCATCTCAAACACCCCCACCTCATGGGTGGCCCCAAACCGATTTTTGACCGAGCGCAGGAGGCGATGGCTGGCAAAGCGATCGCCCTCAAAGTACAACACCGTGTCTACAAGGTGTTCCAAGACTTTAGGCCCGGCGATCGCCCCTTCTTTGGTCACATGGCCCACAATAAACAGCGTAATATTCTGCCGCTTTGCCATCCGCATCAGCGCCGCCGTACATTCGCGCACCTGGGCCACGGATCCTGGCGCTGAGGTCATTGTGGGCAGATAGATGGCCTGAATGCTGTCAATCACCGCTACCTGAGGCTGAAGTGCCTCCAGTTCCTGGACAATCACCTCAAGATCGGTTTCCGGCAGTAAGTACAAATCCGCCCTGTCTGCCTGTACAGAATTTACGGACATAGGTGCCATCGAATTGGCGACCCCCAACCGCTGCGCCCTCAGCTTCACCTGCTGTCCCGACTCCTCCGCGCACACATACAGCACCCGATGCTGGGTTGCCAGCATATTCATCATTTGCAGCAGCAGGGTTGACTTGCCAATGCCAGGATCCCCCCCCACCAATACCAGGGAGCCTGGGACAATGCCACTGCCCAACACCCGATCTAACTCAGAATAGCCAGAACTAAAGCGCTGGGAAGCCGTTTCTACAATTTGGTCTAAGGTCAAAGACACGTAGGGTTCTGGTGCAGAAGCAGTACGCTTTGCCCGCGAGGGTGACGCAGCCCCCAGGCGACTCCCGTCTAGGCCACTGCTTGCAGAAGCTGTGATCACCTCTTCGACCAAGGTGCCCCAACTACTGCAAGACGGACATTTGCCAAAAAACTGGCCCGATTCTGCGCCACATTCATTGCAGACAAATTTTGTGCGTGTTTTTGCCATACAAATCTTAAACAAAATTAAGGTTTAGCATTACTCAAAGCGCTATATATGAAAGGCTTTTGGAATTTTTATTCTTAACAAACTTCATGGTAACTTAATAAAAGAGGTCGAAAAATGAGCCTTCAAAGCCGACCAAATCTTAAGGAGTGTTAAGTCAGTTGGAAAACCATAAAGAAAGAATTTTGGTGGTGGATGACGAAGCAAGTATCCGCCGGATTCTGGAAACCCGACTTTCGATGATCGGCTATGACGTCGTCACCGCCGCCGATGGAGAAGAGGCGATCGAGGTCTTTCACAATGAAATGCCAGACTTGGTGGTCTTAGATGTAATGATGCCAAAGCTGGATGGCTATGGCGTTTGCCAAGAGCTGCGCAAAGAATCAGACGTCCCTATCATCATGCTAACGGCCTTAGGCGATGTGGCAGATCGCATCACCGGTCTAGAGCTAGGAGCCGATGACTATGTGGTGAAGCCCTTTTCTCCCAAAGAATTAGAAGCGCGGATCCGGTCGGTTTTGCGCCGTGTTACCAAAAGTGGCGCTCCTGGCATCCCCAGCTCTGGGGTGATTCAGGTGACAAGCATTCGCATTGATACCAATAAACGTCAGGTGTATAAAGGCGACGAGCGTATACGGCTAACGGGGATGGAGTTTAGCCTATTGGAACTGCTGGTCAGCCGTTCTGGAGAAGCCTTCTCGCGGGCTGAGATTTTGCAAGAAGTGTGGGGCTACACCCCTGAGCGCCATGTGGATACCCGCGTGGTAGATGTTCATATTTCGAGACTGCGGGCTAAGCTTGAAGAAGATCCCAGCAATCCTGAGCTGATTTTGACGGCACGGGGTACAGGCTATTTGTTTCAGCGCATTATTGACGCCAACGAAATCGGGTAAGTCTGGGGTGTAAGATTCAATGGCGGTACCTTCAGGCCCAAACCCATGACTTGGTGGCAACGACTTAAGCAGAATCCTCTCGCCCGTTTTGGCATCACCGTCCTGCTAATTTTTTACATCGCAGTGATTGGGGCAGATTTTTTTGCCCCTTACGACCCCTATGTGTCTCAACCCTATGGATCGCTGCTGCCCCCAACGCAGATTGAATGGAAATCTGGTTTTTACCCCCAGGTGTATCCAACCACGCAAGGATCTGTGGATATCAACACAGGCGATCGCTTGATTAAGACGGATCGCACCCAGCCGTCTCCGGTTCGGCTGTTTGTCAAAGGGTTTGAATATCATTTTTTGCAGATTAAACTGCCGCTGCCCACCCGATGGTCGTTCAAAAATCCCAAGGTTGATCAGGTGGTGGTGATTCCTGGTTTTAGGGGCGATCGCCATCTTTTCGGTACTACTGGCCTAGGCAAAATCAACATCCTCGGCACCGACGAACAGGCCCGCGATCAGTTTAGCCGCATTCTGTATGGCGGTCGGATTAGCCTTAGCATTGGGCTATTGGGCGTTGCCATTTCCTTTCCCTTAGGGATGCTGGTGGGTGGTATCTCAGGATATTTTGGTGGATTTGTCGATGGGGTGCTCATGCGTGGGGTGGAGGTCTTAATGACCATTCCCTCGATTTATCTGATTGTGGCTCTGGCTAAGGTGTTACCCGATACCCTCAGCAGCAGCGATCGCTTTATCTTAATCGTCCTCATCACGTCTTTAGTGAGTTGGACAAGCCTCGCCCGCGTCATCCGAGGGGAAGTGCTTTCCCTCAAACAGCGAGAATTTGTCCAGGCCGCGAGAGCCGTGGGTGGACAGCCGCTATATATTATCGTCCGCCACATCTTGCCCCAAACGGCGACTTTTGTAATTATTTCAGCCACCCTATCGATTCCTAGCTTTATCGGGGCGGAGTCGGTACTCAGTTTGATCGGCTTGGGAATCCAGCAGCCCGATCCCTCCTGGGGCAATTTATTGTCATTGGCAACCAATGCTTCAATCTTGGTATTTCAGCCTTGGTTGCTGTGGCCCCCCGCTATTTTGATTGTTTTGACGGTATTGTCCTTTAACCTATTGGGCGATGCCCTCCGAGATGCGCTAGATCCTCGCAGCATAAGACGCTAAGGGATTTTGAATTTCGCAGGAAACGGTTACACTCGATCCCCCTCAATCCCCCTTAAAAAGGGGGACTTTAACTCTGAAGCCCCCTTTTTAAGGCGTAGCCGCTCTGCAAGATTTAGGGGGTTGGGGGATCGAGTGTAAGAAGTTTGCGATCTACTGAGGTTAATTCATTTACGATGCTAACGGCGATCAGGCGCATGCGCTTTGCGGCCTTCGAGCGATCGCAGCGGCTGATGGGTCGTGGTCCCCAGAATTTCCTCCAAGCTGCGAATCCCCTGACCTTCTGCAATCACCTGACGAACCGAAAGATCTATCGGCCAAAGTCGCGCATTTTGGTCGAGGGTGGAGTCTCCTCGACCCCCTGCAATCTGAAGACTAAAATCCAGAGGATTTCCATTAATCACCACCGTCCCCACATGGAGCGCATGGCGGAGTTGTTCAATGGCAGCAGCATCCTGGGCAAAAATCGAAGTCCGAATCCCAAAATTGGAATTATTGAGCTGGTCAATGGTCTCCTCTAAACAGCGGCTGGTTTTGACCACGGGCAGCACATTGGCAAAAATCTCCGATTGGAGCAAATCGCAATCCGCTGAAACATCTTCAAACAGCGTGGGTTCAATATAGATACCGTTTGGATCCACTTCGCCCTCATAGTTGAGACGGCGTCCTCCAAGGCTTACCCTTGCACCCGCTTGCTCAAAGGCTGCAACAATACTGGGCAACTTTTGGGGCAACGAAGATGGTCCCAAAATATAGGGATTATTCAGATGCAAAGAGCCTGGTTGGTACCGCCGAAATGCTTCCCGTAGGTAGTTCATGAACGGTTCATAGACCTCAGGATGGACATAAAGCCGTTTTAAGCTCACGCAAAACTGCCCCGATCCGGCATTTTTCGCATGGGCGACTAAACCTGCGGTTCTTTGTAATAGTTCATCTGTCAAATCCCCGTGGACATAGGCTGCATCGACCCCTTCAAGCTCCACAATGGGGTTAAACAGACCGGATTTTTGGCAGGTTTGCAGGATGTCATCCCGTCGCTTGGAATTGCCAATAAAGACCAGGTTATTAATTCTGCCACTGCTGCGTCGTTCCCCCAACCAATGCTCCAGAATCTTGGAGGTGTTGGGGTGAATCACCGTGCTTACCAGATGATTCGGCATGTCACATTCTTTGAGGACTTGGTTAAATTCCTCAACCAGGGCAAGGGCAACCACAGCCAAACGATGAGGGGGCTTAATCAAAAGTGCATTCCCCGCCAAAAAGGCCCCGTGGAGCACCTGGGTTAACATAGGAAACGAAGAGTTCTGTGGGCTAATGACGCCTACAACCCCGTGGGGGACATGCTCTAGTCTTGCACCGCTGCCGGACTTCCAGGCGGGCTGCAAAATCCCTTCAATAAAATCAAAATAGCTGGGCTGAAAAATTTCTAAGACGGCATCCAAGCTCACCAAAAAGGCGTTGTAAGCGTAGGATTCCTGAACGGTGAGCAACCGCCATTTTTCATGGTGGGTGCGGAGGCGATCGCCAAACACCTTAAGCACTGCAATACGGGTTTTAAGGGGAATTTGCCTGAGTGTCAGGGTGGCTTTTTGAGCAGCCCAAAGCTGACCTTTCACTAAATCACCTAAATCAGCGTCTGAGACTATATCCCAGCGCGCTGCCACGGGCAAGCCCTCCAAAGACTGTCCTGGGCGACGATTGAGTTCTGATTCCAGTGCATACAAGCTCGGTGTTTTTGCTTTCTCTTCTGCATCTAGCAGTATGTACTGTCTACCTTCTGCTGAGGGCTTAATCGTTTCATATCCAGAGGTGAGTGGAAAATACAGCTCAGTCCTGGATTTGAGGGGCACAGCAGTATTTAAATCAGTCGTGGTTCTTATCATAGCGGTGTTCACATTTGAGACTGTGGGGATATTGAACTAACTCATAATTGCGCTGCACTTGCTGTATCAAAGTTCCTTGCATAGCATTGTGTTTGATTTAGCAAGTGCAGCGCTACCGTAGGAATACGGGAAGTTTATCTAAGTGTATGTACTGAAATGAACAAGCTGTTGAGGGGAATGTTATTTATTCCTCACAGTTCTGTCACGTTGTCTTGATATAGACGTTATAAATCCATAGCCACCTCCAGTTTGGTAATGGCTGATCCTTTTTAGGCCAAAGGTAACTGGATGTGTGTGACTGAGCAAATTTAATCTATCGGAGTGCTAAATGCCAAAGTTTCCTGCGATCAGCTGGGTGAGGAGTGAGTATACCCACGCAAAAAAGAGGGGGCGATCGCCCTCTCTTTTTTACAAACCCTTTGTCTTTGAAAATCCTTTGTCGCTTAACGCTCTATGCGTGGGCAGGATTCAGGAATCGGTTGGCCATGGTCAGAACATTGCCAAGGTCAGACCCGCCTTGGTCGCCACCCAAAAACGCACTCAGGAGTGGATTGCCGCTGGGTTGTCCAGGCTTATTGGAACCCATATTCAGAAATCCCATCACCACAGGGATTAAGGCAGGCACCATCGACTGAAGCATCGAAGCATTTAAGCCCGTCTTTTGAGCAAGACCTTCCACCAACTGGTTTTGGGCTTGAGCGGGCAACAAATTCTGGAGCGCCGCATTGCCGAGCATCCCGCCCAACGCGCCACCCATCATTTGTTCCAACGGATTTCCGCCACCGCCAGCCGCCTTTTGCTGAAGTGCAGGCAGCACCGCAGTGCCCACCGCTGACAAAATGGTGGACATCTGATTCGAGGGAATGCCATGGTCGCCTGCTACCTTCTGCACCGCGCTGGTCATGGTTTCTAGGTGTGAGATGCTGGCTTGTTGATGGGGATTATTAATGGCACTCAAGGCATCAAAAAATAGACTCATGATCAAAAATCCTCTTAGACTCAACTAAAAAATGGGCCAGCTTATGGGGAAGTGCTGGCATGAGCGCTTGGAAAAAATAGTCTACCCCTCCAAGACCCATGCCAATAACTCATGCCCATGATGGCTGACCTACACGCGAACGATGGAAAGATTCACTTCTCCCTCATTGTCCTCAACCTCTGTATCAAAGAAAAAGGCGCATAACGTAGCGGTTTCACGGACTTGCAAGGTCAATAGATCGTCGTAGCCATTCAAAGATGACCAGGTTGATCCCACCTCTACCTTGGTTTTCTGGTTAGTCACTTTGCCACCGTAAATCCAAAGCAGAACAAGCGGCTCACCCACACTCTCAGACCCAGAATGATAGCCAAAAGACCCACTCTGAATTTTGATCAGGTAGTGTCCTGGTTCAAGGGTTTGAGAAACGGCTTTATTTTGAATCTGCTCCATTGTCTGTGGGTCTAGGACGTAGCAATTATGCTGACTATGAACCTTCAGATTTGCAATACTGCATTCTTCTGGGTCAATGGTATCTAAGGTCGTAGGCTCCTCAGGGGCGACTGTCCCGACTATTTTTTGCCCTAGACCCGTTGCCATACCTAATCCCGCTGCGCCTAATCCGACCGCTGCGCCTAACCCAGCCGCACCTAAGCCCGCTGCTTTAGAGCCAACGTCAGAGGCAGCAGATCCCGCTCCGGCGATCGCATCACCCACACCGGAAGCCACACTGCCTAAGCCACTAGAGGCTTTTTCAGTCGCTTGTGTCCCCGCTCTGAGGATAGTCGCGTCCAAGCCAGATGAGGTGGATGGCTTGCTGGGCACTCGAACGGAAGCAGACTGGGTGACTTTGATCCAGCGACCGTCATCCGTTAGATAGCCTAACTCTGCTCTATAGTCGTGATCAGCAGTCGGGATGAGAACGTGCTTATCTGTCGTGTTTTCATCCACGTCGTACTGCTGAAACGCCTGGGTCGAAAGCGTGCTGATATCGTAGACCCGCAGCGCCAGCTTCTGCCCACCCTGTTTACGGGCTTCGGCTTTATCCGCTTCGGTGGCTTCCCAATAAACGTAAGCATTGCTTGCGTCTCTGGGGGTCAGAACCATGCGACTTTCAGAGCCTGCCACGGCAGACTTTGCGGCTGCACTTAATCCTGTCACCGCAGCAGCGCCTGCCAGTGCAGCACCACCGACTAAAACCGTACCGCCAGCCACCGCAGCGCCAACGCCTTTTGCCACATTGCCCAGTAATGGACGCGCTGGGACTCTAACAGCATTGGAGCGCGCCAACGATAGCCAACGCCCTTCTGAGGTGTTGTAACCCACTTCAGCCATGTAGTCTCGGTTGTCCCGTGGGATGGGCAAATGCCGATCTGAATCAACTTCACTACAGTCAAACTGCTTCATGCTGTGGGCAGGCTGAGTATCAGGATCGGCAATATCGGTCACATCGTAGAGCCGAACACCCATTTTTTTTCCGCCCTGTTGCCGCAGTTCCTGCTTGTGCGCTTCTGGGACTTCCCAGTAAGCATAGGCATTCTCATGATCACGAGGGGTCAAGATGATGCGGCTTTTGTGGGCTAGCACTCGTGCGCCCATTGCTGCTGCTCCAGCGCCTAAGGCCACTGCCCCGACTGCCGCAGCACCCCCAGTAACCGCACCTGCTGCTGTGCCGACACCGCCTTTGAAGGGCACGACGCCACCTTGGGGGGGACTCACATCACCTGTTCCCCCTTTCCCTGCTACTGGTGCAATAGGCGTTGCGGATTTATCTTTGCCTTTTAAAGCCCACCACAATAGGCCACCGAGGAGGGGAAGGGCCAATAACCAAGGCCACCAGCCCAATCCACCTTCCCCTGACAAAGCTGGGGATGCCGCCCCACCCACGGCAACGTTGCCAGTGGCCGAAGAATCTGGCGCAATTCCGCCATTGCCATTGCCCTTACCGCTACCGTCGCCATTGCCACTCCCGTTGCCGTTGCCACTGCCATTGGCTGCTAGGGTTGAACCATTTCCAGCACTCGCTTCAGCCGTCTTGATGGCATCTTGCCCTTCAGGGGTTGTGGCATAGCCCAAGAAGGATGCAACCGCTGGGTTTGGGGTGCCTTTATAGACATACCCTCGGGGTTGTGAAAAAGGATAGCGCGGGTCGGTTGGGAGGGTTTTGTGCATTGACAGAACCCGAATGCCGTCGCGATTCAGGACTTGAGAGGCGATCGCATAGCCAATCCCATCCTTGCCCAAAGCCTTCACCATTGCGTCGGTGCTGTCGTCAGCTAATGGCTCAACGGTTGCCCCATTCTTAAAGGGTTCTTTTTGAAACACAGGATACCGTTGAAATGAGCGTCGAGTATCACTGGTTTCAGGGCGATCAATAAACCGGATTGGCCCTGGCGCGCCGCCCAGCTCAGACCAATCTGAAATTTCGCCTCGGAAAATCTTTGCGAATTGCTCAAAGGTAATATTGCCAGAGAAAGGGTTATCTGCTCCTACCACAATGGCAATTTTCTCGCGGCTGATGGCCACTTGGGAAAGGCCCTTAGCGGTTTCTTCCGGCATCAGCGGACGACCGATGGCCGCTAAATCAATCTCCCCTTTTTCTAGGGCCGCCAGGGATTCATCAGTGGTTCTATCTTCAATATTGACTTTGGCCGTCGGGAATTTTTTCATAAAGCGCCCTTGCAGTGCCTTGCTGGCGGCGGACATACTGCTGGCTTCGTCGATTTGGATTTTGGTATCCGAGGGCAAAGACTCGGGGATCGCAAAGGCAGGAGACCCTGGTGCTGCTTGGGATTGAACGGGCTTTGTGGTCAACAGCAATGCTGGCAACACAGGTGAAGAGACTAGTCCGAGCAAGAGCACGGTACGTAATGTATGAGGAATTTTTTTTGGCAACATAAGGCGACAATTGAGTGATGTTTTTAGTGATGCTGATGATTTGGTCGTCCCTGACGGGACTCTGTCATGGCGTTCAACAGGAACTCAAGAAAGACGCGTGATATACCCCAAACCACCCCCCTAAACTTGAGAGCAGAAGTCTAGATTTTAACGACGGACAGTAAAATTTCCCCTTCGTTATCATCAAGGTGCGTATCGAAGAAAAAGGCACAGAGGGTTACAGGTTCAATCACCTCCAGAACAAGAGAATCGTCATAACCATTGAGGGTAGACCAGGTTGATCCCACCTCCACCTCGGTTTTTTGGTTAATCATCTTCCCGCCATAAATCCACAGTAAGACAACGGGTTCACCGGGATGCCCTGACCCTGCACGGTAATTAAACACACCCTCTCGAATCTTGACAATATTGGTTCCTTTTTCCAGCGTTGTGGAAGCAGAGGTTTTCTCAATCATTTTCATTTGCTCCGATGAGAGCAAACAACAATGCTGCTGACTATGGACTTTTAGCTCCGTAACAACACAACCTTCCATCTTCTTGACCTCGCGCTTTTCATGTTTAAGTGTATCCTAGCCCCCTGGAAACACCTGATTGGGTGTAAGGCACCCATTGAAAACATCAGGATGCGAAGTGTTGATCATGCCTATTGTTGATCTTGCGCATTATTGTCCATCTTTATCTCCAAATTGTGAATGTTGTTGAGACAAAACTCATCATGTTTGAAATGCTGTCGCCTATTAAATTTATAAGGTGTCTTTAAAGAAAAGGCCGATCCCTTAACTGTGGAAGTGATATTGATGCAACGACGTCACTTCTTCAAAATCAATGATGGCAATCTATCTAAGCCCTGAAGGACTTCTCAAAATGGTTCAAAGAATATGGAATTTGATAACTTTTGTAAAAACTTAAAGTTTTGTGGCAGTGGATACCAGGTAGCCTGATTTTAGGCTGGGGCAATGTATGGCATTCAGTTTGTATTTATTTTTCGTTACAGAAAAATGCTTTTAAGTCAGCTTAATCCTAGATTTTCTGAAGAAATTTATACTTGTTTGGATTGAATCTGTTTTCAGTGGCTAATCTAGAAATAGATCATGGAAATGTTGGTGTACCCGTCGAGATGATTGTTTGATCTCTGGTTCATTATGGGCATCTTTGAGTCTGTCAGCCTCTGTTGATGCGCATTAGGATTGATCTGGATAACATTTATGGGAAACGCTGAAGCGGTTGAAGTTTCGTTTTTGCTTCAAAAGGGTCTGCATCTATCGGATGGCAGAGCGTATCCTACTGCGATCGCCTGTTATGACCGCTTGATCGAGCTTCAGCCTACGTTGACGAATGCTTGGTACAACCGAGGGAATGCGCTTTATGCCCTGGGGCACTATGAGGCGGCGATCGCCAGTTATGACCAAGCCCTAGCGTTAGAGCCAGGATTTTCCGAGGCATGGAACAATCGTGCCAATGCCTTGGATGACCTACACCGTTATTCTGAGGCTATCCAAAGCTACGATAAAGCCCTCAAATTTTGCCCCAGCTATGCCGAAGCTTGGCACAATCGCGCCCTGACCCTCGCCCACCTGGGGCGGTTGGAAGATGCGATCGCCAGTTATGACCAAGCCCTAGAATTTGAGCCAGACTATGATTTGGCCTGGTATAACAAAGCCTTAGCGCTGTACCGCTTAGAGCGCATGGATAAGGCCATTTTCTGTCTCGATAAAGTTTTGCACCAGCAGCCCTGCCTTGCGGAAGCCTGGATTCATCGGGGCAATGCGCTTTTTGCGCTGGGTTTAGAGAAGGAAGCCCGTGCCAATTATCGCCGTGCCCAATCCCTGAGTCCTGATCCCATTGATCTGCCTTGGTAGAGAACTGGTAGAGAACCGTTTCTACCAGGCGTGGAGGGTTATGACCGTCACCTCTGGGGGGCAGAACAGCCTTCCGGGCAGATGGGTGCCCAGCCCTCGGTTGACGTAGAGCAGATTGTCGCCGACGTGGTGTAGTCCCTGTGCCCAGTCCCAGTTTTGAACCACTTTGTCGCAGTTTTTGGTGAGGGGCTTCATCCAGCGCTGTACCATTGGGCTGCTGTTCTTGCGGATGCGTCTGAGTCCTGTCACCATTGGCCCAAAGCCTGGGAGCACAATTTCGCCGCCGTGGGTATGGCCTGAGAGCTGGAGGTCAACCCGCCACCGCTGGAGGGGTTTGGCGCTGTCTGGGTTATGGGAAAGGACAATGCGAGGGGTCTCGACAGGTACTTGGGCCATGACCGGTTGTGGGTTAAAGCGGGGCGACCAGTAGTCTCTTAAGCCCACTAGGGCGAGATCTGGGCCAAAGGGATAGGCAATTTCGTCCCACAGGACTTGGATGCCTGCTTCAGTCATGGCATGGGTGACGATGCGCTGGGAGTCTGGCTGGCACAGATCGTGGTTTCCTAGGATGGCATAGGAGCCAAATTTACTCTTTAAGTGTTTCAGATGCTGGGCGAGTCCAAAGATGGGGGCGGGGTCGTCGGTGACATAGTCGCCAGTCAAGAGGACGGCATCGGGATGGGCGGCGTTGGTGAGGGCGATCGCCTCTTCTAAAAGCGCTTCTGACAGGCGCACGCCATCATAGTGAAAGTCTGAGAGCTGGACTAAGGTAAGCCCATCTAGGGTGGCAGGCAAGTCTCGGATGGGAACGTTGACCTGTTCTACGCTTAGCGCCCCAGCGATTCGATTCATTAATGTTGTTCTCCTGCTCAAGTGAGCGACGGCTGCGGTTGTGCAAGACCTGTAAAAGCTCTATTGAACTGGAGAAAGGTTATGGCAACGTGAAGCGGGGTTTATGTCTCGTTGTTAATAAACGCCTATATTCCGATCTCTGCGAATCTTCTTTCAATCATGAACTGAACCGTTTACAGATTGCAGGCGTCTAAGACAATAGGAAGGTCAAATTTTGAAGCAAGAGGTCTAGCCCCATGTTTACTCATATCCCGTCAACCCTTGCCCTGAAATAATGCAGGTAATGACCGCGAACACCTTCGCGCCTCCCCCATCCGACGCAGAACTCATCAGAGACTGCCAGTGCGGCAAACCCGACGCCTTTCGAGAGCTATATCGACGGCATCAAAAATCAGTTCGTGCCATGCTTCAACACCTGTGCGACCCCGCCATGCTAGAGGATCTGGTCCAAGAAGTATTCATCAAAGCCTGGAAGGGCCTCCCCAAAATGCGAGGCACCGCCCAGTTCTCTACCTGGCTATATCGCATCGCCTGGAACGTGGGCGCAGACTATCGACGCAAGATGGCCCAGCAAAGGCAACGCACCCAGCAGCAAGAAATGATGTATGACTTAGCCGATAACGCGCCCCATGCTCTACTGCACCTTCACCATCAAGACATCGTCAGTCGCGGCCTACAGCACATTAGCCCAGACCATGCGATCGTGATTATTCTCCATGACCTACAGGATATGCCCCAAGCCGACATTGCCGAAATCCTCAAAATACCCACCGGAACCGTGAAGTCCAGATTATTTCATGCCCGACAAACCCTGCGTCAGTTCTTCCATCAGGAGGGCATCTCACTATGACCCAACTCACTCCGCATAGCTCAGACCCCGCCGATGAACTTAAGCAAAGTGATGGAGGCGATCACGATGCCAACCTCATTACATTTTTGCGCCAACACGCACCTCCTGTCCCTGAAGTCTCCATAGACGCAGAGGCACGACTGATGGCGGCGATCGCACAGCAAGAAACCACCACTAAGCCCTCACGCACCCCTCGCAGCCGACTGATGATTGCCGCTGGGTGCTCGGTATTTGTTTATGCATTGTGGCAACTTTTCCAAGTCATGATGCCACCTCGTCAGCCCGTTGGAGAACTTGCAGAACTCGAAAACTTCTGGTTCCAAAACTGGGACGGCGTAGCCAATGCCGAGAATAATTCTCCCTTCCTATCAGAAAACGACTCCAGCACAGATGCAGTACCAGGACAGGCCCAAAAATCCATTAACCACCCACCCTCACCCTAGGAATCTCTCCATGAAACTCACTCGGCTCACGACCTTCACTGTTTTGGGCTTTACCCTTGGCGTTGCGGTAGCCCTGAGCGTCCCCCATGTCATCAACCTTAAACTCCCTGTCCAAGCCCAAGCCGCATCCGGCAGCAAGTCCGTAAGCGAAGAGACTGCACCACCGCCCAATTCAGGGAGTCAGCGCAGAAATGATCGAGGAAAACGAATGGGGCAGCTTTTTCAAAGCCTGAACCTGAACCCTGACCAAAGACAAAAACTAAAGTCCGTTCAGCAAAAATACCAAGGTCAAATCCGTGAACAACAGCGCAATGTTCAGCAGGCACGTCAAACCATGCAAAAAATGTTAGGAAGTAATACCCCATCTGCTACAGTACTGGCTAAATTTCAAGACGTGCAGCAGATGCAGCAATCCTTGGGGCAACTGCGGTTTAAGAGCCTTTTAGCCATGCGCGAGGTATTAACCCCCACGCAACGGCAAGAACTAGCAACACAAATGATAAACCGTCAAAATAGATTGCAGAAAAGGGAGAAATTGAATCGATTGCAGCAATAGTGTTGTCCACTGAATTCAATATTTTCTGATCCTATTGAACCTTTTTGGATGGGCCTAAGTCTAACTCTTTGAAATCGATAATAATGGTTGATTCAATATTGAACAATCCATCGATTTTCAATAGATCTTTATAATTTATAGGACGTTCAATCATGATGTCTATCCTTCGTTTTACAATGCCTGTCCTTTTTGCTGCAACCCTAATTACACCCCTTGCTGCGCAGGCCAGTCAACATCCTCCTTACTCTATCAATCAACGACAAGTTAATCAGCAGCAGCGTATTTTTAAGGGGGTTAAACAAGATCAAATTAGTCAAAAAGAATATCGTAATTTAGAGCGACGTGCCCTTTCTATTCAGCTTCAGGAGCGCAGAGATAGACGGGATGGAGGTTCTTTTACGCCCCAGGAACGCGATCGCATTCAGCAACGTCTGGATCATCTGTCTGGATCGATTTACGGCGATCGCCATGATTAACATATCAGCGCGCTAACACATCAGCACTATCCATTCGATTGCTAGAAAACATCGTTAATTGAATGGATAGTGTTTTTAATTCAGTTCTCCATCGCTCCAGAAATATTCCAGGGCTTATAAATTATGCATCCAAAGCCTCATATTTATATTCTTGCGTTGATCATAGGATTGGGATTTGCTCATTCTAGCCAAGCCGTCCCGATCTCAGATCCAAAAGTCTTGCATGTTATCAATCGCTTAAGCTTTGGCCCCCAGCCAGGAGACATAGAGCGCACCACAGCCCTCGGCGTAGAACGCTACATCCAACAACAGCTCAATCCCAACACCATCCCAGACTCATCCCCCTTAAACCGCCAGCTCACTCAGATTGAAACCTTCAACCTGTCCTCCCTCCAGCTTTTAGGACAAATCAATCCGAAATTAGAGCGAGGACAAAAACCCACGCCAGAGCAGAGAAAAGCCTATCAATCTCAAATGCGTCATGTGTTAGAGCAATCGATCCAGGCACGGTTACTGCAATCTACCCGAAGCCCGCGCCAGCTCCAAGAAGTGATGGTGGACTTTTGGTACAACCATTTCAATGTGTTTTCCAGCAAAGGCATTGCTCGTGTTCTCGTGGGTACTTACGAGCAAGAAGCCATCCGTCCTCATACCTTGGGACGCTTTCGTGACCTGATTGGGTCCACCGCACAGCATCCCGCCATGCTGTTCTACCTCGACAACTGGCAAAATACAGCACCGAATAGTTCTCCCAATCGTCCCAATCCTCGCGGTAAAATGCAGGGTTTAAACGAAAACTACGCCCGTGAATTGATGGAGTTGCATACCCTTGGTGTGGATGGTGGCTACACTCAGCAAGATGTCACAACACTGGCAAAAATTCTGACGGGTTGGACGTTCCGGCGATCGCCGCAACCAAAGGTGGGAGACTATGGGTTTTACTTTGACGCCAAACGCCATGACTATAGCGACAAAGTATTTCTAGGCCATTCCATTAAGGGCAGTGGCATCACCGAAGGCGAGCAAGCCTTGGATATTTTGGCAAAAAGCCCCGCCACGGCCCGTCATATCAGCACTCAACTGGCCCAGTATT
Organism: Acaryochloridaceae cyanobacterium OTE_25_metabat_464; assembly: GCA_031362245.1. GTDB lineage: Bacteria > Cyanobacteriota > Cyanobacteriia > Thermosynechococcales > Thermosynechococcaceae > JAAURS01. Next base: position 44,733 of record JANLSD010000024.1, read on the forward strand.
TTGTCGCAGATCAGCCGCCTAAGCCCCTGGTTGATCGCCTCTCCCAGAAATACCTCTCGACCGAGGGCAATATCCGCGAAGTCTTAAATACCCTATTCCATAGCCCTGAGTTTTGGGACAGTCGCAACTACAACGCAAAGTTTAAAACACCCTATCAGTACGCTTTGTCCGCAGTCCGCGCCACGGGGGCAGAGGTCACAAATTTCCGGCCTGTGTTTGGCTTTTTACAACAGGCGGGTATGCCCCTTTATGGTTGCCTCACCCCCGATGGGTACAAAAACACAGAATCCGCCTGGCTTAATCCCGATGCCCTAACGCGGCGCATTAGTTTTGCTACCGCCCTTGCCAGTGGACGGGTGCCCTTAAACGCTCCCTTAGAACGTTCTCCATTAACCCGTAGGGCACGTTTAGCCTTGGCAGACAAAGGGAATCAGTCCCTTGATTCTCAGGCTACTCCTGTGTCTATGGCTGAGCTAGATGCAACGCAACTAAGTCTTACTTTGGGGAATGGGTTTTCGGACAAGACGAAACAGGCGATCGCCACCAGTCCCCCGCAACTCCGCGCCGCCCTCATCCTGGGCAGCCCAGAATTTATGCGTCGCTAGCGCTGTTTTAGACCCGTTCTTCTCACCCAAAACTCCGATGAATAGACGTCATTTTATACAACAGACTGGCTTTACCGCTGCCTCTACCCTGGCAGCCATTGGAACCCACGGCTGGATTGCGAGATCCTTAGCCCAAGGTTCTGCCTCAACCCAAAGTTTGGAACCCAAGCGCCTGATTGTGATTTTTTTGCGAGGCGCTGTAGATGGGTTGAACGTGGTGATTCCTTACCGTGAGACGGCCTACTACCAAAACCGACCTAGAATTGCCATCCCCCAGCCAGGAAAAGAAGGCGGTGCCTTGGATCTTGACGGTCAGTTTGGCCTTCACCCTGCCTTGGCAACCCTTATTCCACTGTGGCAGCAGAAAAGCTTAGCCTTTGTCCATGCCTCAGGCTCTCTAGAACCCACGCGATCGCACTTTGAAGCCCAGGACAATATGGAAACCGGAGCACCCGGTGCCCATGCCCAGGACGGCTGGATGAATCGGTTGTTGACAACCATGACCGGACAAAATCCAGTCCAGGCTGTGAATGTCGGCAGCACAACACCTCGGATTCTCTCCGGTCGAGCCTCTGTGGCAACCCTTGCCGTGGGGAGAGGGGCTGCTAGGGCGATCGCCCTGGATAAACCTCAAGTTGCCACGGCCTTTGATAACCTTTACAGCAGCAATGACGTCTTGAGCAAAGCCTATAAAGAAGGACGTTTCGCTCGCAAAGCACTCCTCTCTGACCTGGATGCTGAGACAAAAATGGCAAACAATGGCGCGCCATTGCCCAATGGATTTGCCGGCGATGCCCGACGTTTAGCCCAGGTCATGGTCAAAGACGCCAGAGTCAAACTAGGGTTTATGGCGATCGGTGGCTGGGACACCCACGTTAACCAGGGTGCCAGTCAAGGTCAATTGGCACGGAATCTAGAGCAGTTGGGTAAGGGCTTAGAGGCACTCCAGGCCACCCTCGGTTCAGCCTATCAAGACACTGCGATTTTAGTCATGTCAGAATTTGGTCGCACTGCCCACGAGAACGGGGACGGCGGTACCGACCACGGTCACGGCAATATAATGGGAGTTATGGGGGGGAGCATCAACGGCGGCAAGGTCTATGGCGACTGGCGTGGGCTATCGTCTGATCAACTCCACGAAAATCGAGATTTGGCGATCACGACTGATTTCCGTGATGTTATTGCTACGGTACTAGAACGTCATTTGATGCTTTCGGACGCGAAGCTCAACCAAGTATTGCCCAACTATCGCCCACTTCAGAAGAATCTACCGCTGTATACCTAACCACCATGAGGCTTCTCCCAGGCTGGCTTTTAATTTGTATTGTTTTAGGCGCAACTCCAACGATCGCCGCAGAGTATCACGGCAAAAATATTGACGGTAAGCGTTTCCCTGGCAAAGTCTACGCCTACGAAACGGGGGGTGTCTTTAACGTGCAAGTCGAATTCAAGAAAAAGCAGGCGATTCTTTATTTTGTGAATGGCACACAGCAAACCCTGCGACTCAAACGCTCAGAAATTACCGACCCGCGCAATATTTTTGGCTGGGGGCGTCGTGGATTTCTCACCCTTGGGGGTATTTTTAGCATTGGCGTGGCGGACGATAGCTCCAGCAACCTCGAACCGCCTCGCCCTCGCCCCTTTGAAGGGTTTTGGCGCATCAGCCTTAACGAAGCTGATCTAAACTAGCCAATATCTCGCGGGGCAAGTGCTCGAAGGATTAGTAACACATGGGTTTTCACCGTTCCCTCCGATGGATGTCTGCGGCGCTGACTTCAATCAGCCTAAGCCATGGCGGTTTGGCCTTCGCAAAAACGCCTATCAATGCGGGGATAACCCCCACACGCTATGAGATTGCACTCATCGGCGATGCCCCCTACGCTCCCTTAGAAGAGCGGCAATATCCCAACGTGATTGCCGATATTAATCGCAGCAAGGCTGCCTTTGTGATCCATGATGGCGACATCCAAAGTAGCGCGACCCCTTGTAGTGATGAGCTGGTGCTGGAACGGCGATCGCTCTACCAAACCTTCCGCATCCCGTTTGTGTTTGTGCCAGGGGACAACGAATGGACAGACTGCCACCGCACAGGCAGCGAACCCATCGCCCGCCTTGCCAAACTGCGCGAGCTATTGTTTGCAACGGACTTTAGTCTAGGGCAGAGCGTTCTAAAGCTAGAGCGCCAAAGTCAATCGCCACAGTATGCAACCTACCGCGAGAATGTGCGGTGGAGTTATGGCCCTGTTTTGTATGTGGGGCTGCACCTAGTGGGCAGCAATAATAACTTGGGCCGCACCCCCGAAATGGATCAGGAATTTAAGGCGCGCAATCAGGCCAATTTAGACTGGCTCAAATCTTCCTTTGCCCTAGCAAAGCAGCAGCAGCGTAGCGGTATTATGCTGGTGATGCAGGCAAATCCAGGGTTTGAACTACCCCGTGAACAGCGCACTGGGTTTAATGACTTTTTAGATGCGCTCTTGCCTGAAGTGACTCAGTTTGCCAAGCCCGTCGTGCTGGTACATGGGGACAGCCATTATTTTCGGATTGATAAGCCGTTGGTTGATTCACGTAAGCAGCGCATGATGAACTTTACGCGGGTTGAAACCTTTGGCCCACCGGATATGCACTGGGTCAGAGCCACCGTTGATCCTAGTGACCCGAATTTGTTTAAGTTTGAACCGATGGTTGTGAAGGCTAATGTTAATTAGGGTTAGAAATGTTTTGATGGGCGGTCACATAGGCGATCGCCCTGTTCCACTGCACCGTTTGACGACTTAGATGCTGGGTTAAGACCTCTCGAATTTGCGCCACTTCTTTTTGAGAGAGGGTTTGAAGGAGGCGATCGCCATAGGACAATCGCTCAGCTCCGGCCAAAAACCAGCGCTCAATCAAAGGGGGCGTGATGTAGAGCGCGTGCGAAATCGACTCAACTTCACAATGGGTCTCGAATCCAGCCGACTGAAATGCATTTAGGATGTCATCCATCTCCCAATTCAGGAACGGATCGCCGCCCTTCGTCGCGTAGATTTGCTCCTCAGCCTTGACCCACCGTTTTCTGAGTTTGGACTCGATCCTGCCTTCAGGAATGAGGTCATAGAGTCGTTGGCTTTGGCGCGGAAGATTTTCGGTTAACGCAATGCAGCCATTGGGCTGAAGCAATGCTTTCAATTGCAGTGCGATTGCCCCCTTTTCAACCACCAACCCAAACCCATTGCGGCTGAAAATCCAGTCAAATCGAACTTCAGGCGCTTGTTCACTCAAGATTTTATCCACTTGGGCGATCGCCCCCCACAACACCATCGGTCGCTGGAGTGCATTCAATCCCTGCATTTGTTCACGGAGCGTCACCGCTTCGGTTTCCGTTGAAACGTAGGTATAGACCCCACCTTCAGGCACCTGTCGCAGAGCTTCCCAGGTCAGCAATCCACTGCCGCCATTCAGGTCTAAAACAACGTGGTGTCGTTGCAGTTGCGTTTTGGCAAAGAGGCGATCGCGCACCCGCCCCAAATATTCACCCGCTTGCCCCAGTGTCCGCTGTAGCCAGCGCTCTTGGGCCGCATTTTTAGGGCTATTGCTCAGGATTTCTGCGGAACTTAAGAGATCCCCATTTTCTATTGCTGCCGCCAATTGCGCCTCCCGCCGTCGGGCCGTTTGGGTACGGATTTGACCTTCGTAGCCCTGATCCGAGGGCTGATAAAACACTTGTCCCTGAAGATCGCCAGGGAGATACTGCTGCGCCACCCAATGCTCCCGATAGGCGTGGGGATAAACGTATCCAGCCCCGTGTCCAAACCCATCCTTATCGCGGTTGCTATCCTTGAGGGGATTGGGCACCTCCGCTTCGCGCTCTTTTTCAACGGCAGCTAAGGCATCAAAGTAGCCCAACACGCGGTTGGATTTAGGAGCAGTTGCTAAATAAAGGGCAGCCTGCGCTAGGGGATACTGACCTTCTGGTAAACCAATCCGATCAAAAGCTTGGGCGCAACCGCTCACAACCACGACCGCCTGTGGGTCGGCTAAGCCCACATCCTCACTGGCTAAAATCAGCATCCGCCGAAAAATAAAGCGCGGATCTTCTCCGGCGTAGACCATGCGGGCTAACCAGTACAGTGCCGCATCGGGGTCAGAGCCGCGCAGGCTTTTAATGAAGGCGCTGATGGTATCAAAATGAGCGTCCCCTTCTTTGTCGTAGAGCACCGCCCGCTTTTGAATCGAGGCTTCGGCAATCTCTAAGTCAATTTGAACTACACCCTGGTCATCGGGTGGGGTGGTTTCGACGGCAAGTTCCAAGGCGTTCAAAAGACTACGGGCATCCCCATTGGCAATATTGACCCAGTGGTCTAGCGCCTCTGGGGTGACTTGGACGGGGCGATCGCCATACCCCCGCCCCTCATCCTTCAACACCTGCTCCACCACCTGCCGTAAATGGTCTGCCGTCAAGGACTTGAGCTGAAACAGCCGCGAGCGACTGATCAATGCCTTGTTGACTTCAAAATAGGGATTTTCTGTGGTGGCCCCAATCAAAATAACGGTGCCATTTTCCACCCAGGGTAAAAGTGCGTCTTGTTGGGCTTTGTTAAATCTGTGAACTTCATCCACAAACAAAATGGAGCGCTGACCATAGTGACCGCGCCGTTCCTTGGCCGTGGCGATCGCCTCCCGAATCTCTTTCACCCCCGCCAACACCGCATTGATCGCCACAAAATGCGCCTGGGTTGTATTGGCAATAATTTGGGCTAAGGTGGTTTTGCCCGTTCCAGGCGGGCCATAGAAAATCAGCGAAGAAAGCTGATCCGCCTGGATGGCACGACGCAGTAGACGACCAGGGCCAACAATTGCTTCTTGACCCACAAATTCATCTAACGTTCTGGGACGCATTCGTGCTGCCAAGGGCGCATCTGTAATATTGATTTGTTGCAGCCGATGCTCAAACAGATCCATATTGTTTCAACTGTTTACAACTGACGCAAACGCTCCAGAGCGTTAGTTTTAGTCAGTCTTAATCCTATGCTGTGTTCTCCTGAAAGTGGCTAAATCATCCTTTTGGTAGATAAGAGCTTGTCCAAAATAGAGATCATAATGGAGACCAAGGCCGTCTTGGTGAGTCTACCTTCTATGATTCACACCAGCGGTTTTATAGCTAATCCAAGCAAAGGAAAACTCTATGATTCAGCGTGGATCTAAGGTCAAAATTCTTCGTCCAGAGTCTTACTGGTACCGTGAAGAAGGAACTGTTGCCTCTGTTGATCAAAGCGGCATTAAGTATCCGGTCATAGTTCGTTTTGAAAAAGTGAACTATGCGGGCGTCAATACCAATAACTTTGGCCTACACGAAGTTCAAGAAACTCAGGCATCAACCAAAACGCCCAAAAAACCAATGGCACCTGCTTCTATGGGCACGGGTCGAAATACCCCTGTAGAAGAATCAGCTCGAATGACGGGGCAATCAGCTGAGGCTGAGGGCGAATCCTCTGATACTGCGATTAGACCTGGCTCAGCGCCAAAGGCTGCTAGTGCAGAAGATACCAGTGTGCAAGGTTCACCCAATCAAGGCACGGAGTCTAATTAAAGTGTACTGACGTACTACGTAGACCTACTCCAGCGATCTGCTTGTCTTCTCGTTTATACGGCAAAAGATCCAAACGGCAAGCGGATCGCTGTTGCCAATGGGGTACTGCCTTAGTTACGGCAGCCGCCAAAGCCAAAAAAGCCATCAATGTTTGTCTTTTTCTGAATCCCATTGGGCATGATTGCATTACAAACCTTAGCATCTCCCCGCTCTAATTCTCGGTAGTCAATCATTGCGTCTTTTAAGTTGGCTTCAGAAAAATCCGTATCTTGGATAATGGAATTCTTAAAGTTGACCGCTCTCAGGTTGGCCCGCTTAAAGTTCGCTTTTTGCAAATTGGCCCCAGATAAGTTTGCTGCTTCTAGGTTTGCATCCTTTAACTTGGCATCTCTAAGGTTTGCATTGCGCAAATCTGCCCCCACCAAGTTGCACCGCTCACATTCTCCTGTTTGTTTGAGACGCTGAACATCTCTAGGATCTGCACCATGAGCAGCCTGGACGGTTCCAAGTGCAGTACAGATTGTAACAACGGCATAGAGAATTCGCTTCATTTTGAAAAACTCCTTCGGGTCAATTAACGCGATGTGATGGTGTCTCCCCCTAAGCTGTGATTATTATCACCGATAAAAAGTCCATTGATCGCTTCACCCATGATTTAATAAGGACTTTTTTAGTCTAATTGAGACTTGTGTCCACCACGATCGCACCATGACTTCATCGGTAGGGTACATGCTGTAGCGCATAATAGGAGCGAAGTTTAAGGCGGCGGATTGTGAAGCTTCAATTGGGTTTATTTGTGTTGCTCGTAGGATTTGGGCTGGGTTTAGGGTTTTTGATCCGCGATCGCCTTTCCCAAGCTACTCACGCCCAACTGGTCATGACTGGAAATAGTGCGGAACTTCCCTTTGAAGACTACGGTGGGCACCTTTATCTCCAGGGTAAAATCAATGGCGATGCAACGAAAGATCTTATTCTAGACAGTGGGGCTGCGGATTTATTTGTGAGTGAATCTCAGGCTAAAGCCCTCAATCTTGCCCCCCAATCGGCCAAAATCCCCAACGTATCGTGGTCCTTAGGCGCGTTGACGCTTCAAGATCGCAATTCTGCCGTGCTTTCCAAGACTGAGAGTGAAGGATTAGAGCAATACTTTGGTCGCAGAATTAGCGGCATCATCGGTTACGAACTGTTTGAGCAACTTGTGGTGGAAGTAGACTTCCAGCGCCACACCTTGCGCGTCCATCGTCCCCAAACCTATCAATATTCTGGGAATGGACGACGTATTCCTTTGTTAATTGAGGGCGATCGCCCCTACATCAATGCCACCATCACGCCCTATGGCTATCCTGCTAGAGCGAGCAAACTCATGGTTGACCTCGGCAGCAACGCGGCCCTTTCTCTAACGGCGGGCTGTGGCTTTGAGCAGAAACTAATTGCAGCGGCCCCCCGCACCTTGCACCGGAACCTTGCCACCATTAAGGGTTCTAATGAAATTGTATTGGGCAGAGTGCGGACGGTACAGTTTGGCGCGATTCAAATTCAACAGCCGACGGCAATCTTCGGCAAGACAGAGGCAACGGAGGACTGCGATCGCCTCAATGGCAAAATAGGGTATCAAATTTTGCGACAGTTCAAGGTGATTCTAGATTACCCCCACCGCCAGCTCATTTTAGAAACGCCTCAGGCAGCACAGCCACCCACCTATGACTATGACCTGAGTGGATTATGGTTAGAGGCTAGTGGCCCGCAGCTGAATCACTACAAAGTAGGTGCAGTAACCAAAAATACACCTGCCGAGAAAGCAGGTGTACAAATTGGAGATGAAATTCTAGCAGTTAACAATATGGCTGTATCTAGACTGACATTGATTCAAATTCGGCAAACCTTGAGCCAGTCCGGTCAAGCAGTCACGCTCCGTTTAACGCGAAAGACGAAACCTATTACCGTTCGTCTTTCGCTCAATCCACTGATTTAAGCCGTCCGGCTGAGTTCCCTTAACATAGGAATCGCCACAGATGCAGCAGAAGGTCGTTCCATCAAGGACTCCATCAATAGGCGACGGTATAAATCGCTCAACTGTGCAGCCACACCTGTCCAACTAAAGTTTTCCTGCACCCAAGAGCTGGCCTGATCTCTGGCATCAGTGGCCCAATGCGCTTTTGTCAGCACCACTTCCATTGCCGAAGCAAAACTCTGGACATCCTGGGGCATTACCAGTAATCCGGTTTCATTATGAACCACCGTATACTTCAGTCCACCCACATCAGAAGCAATTACAGGGGTGCCGCAGGCCATTGCTTCAATCGCGACCAACCCGAAAGGCTCATAGTGGCTCGGAATTACACAAACATTTGCAGCGGTGTAATACAGCGGCAAACGATCATGTCCTACTTGACCGGCAAAGGTCGTGTGCTCTGCAATGCCAAGCTCCTCAACCAATGCTTCAATCCGTTCTTTCTCAAGGGCATCGGCTTGTCCTTCTTGGCAACCACCCACAATCACAAGCCGTAGCTTAGCCCGAAGCGGTTCTTCAGTTTCGTCATAGAGGGTGGCAAATCCTCTCACAAGGGTTTCAATCCCCTTACGCGGATCGAATCGTCCGACATAGAGGACTAATTTTTCGTTTGGATCAAACCCTAATTCTTTTCGTGCCTCGGGCTGAGGGATTTTATGGAAATTTTCAACATCTGTACCGCAGGGAATAACCTCTATGTTGCCGCTACGTGAAACCAGCGATCGCAGATGGGCTTGCTCTTGAGGACTTGTCGCCACCACACAATTAGCCTGTTCTAAAATATCTCGTTCTGCCTTAAGACGCGTAAAGGCAATGGGCGGACGCGCTAAATTTTGGTACTTTACCGCACCCAAAGAGTGGTACGTATGCACAATCTGAATATTGCTTACTTTCTGTAACTGAAGCCCAATCCAGCCGGACATCCAGTAATTAGTATGAACCAAAGGATAGTTGCCTCCATCTTTAGCCTGAAACTTCAGGAAAGACTCCACAAACTCTGGCATGAACTGAAACAGTTCATCACGGGGCACAAACTCCTCAGGGCCAGCATTAAGGCGAATGGTGCGGCAGTGAGGGCCATGCTCCACTATGGTGGCGTCTTCGGCACGGGCCTTACGAGTGAACATATCCACCTGCCACCCCAGCCGAGCCAGGGCTTCACCCACTTGACGGACATATACATTTTGTCCACCTGCTTCTTCGCGACCAATATCAGCCGCAGGATCACCATGCTCAGAAATGAGGGCGATCGACTGACGGGTTGGAATCACACGGGGCGCAACTGCAAAGCGAGAAGATCTAGACTGTGGGCCATCAACCCTAGAGCCTTGTCCTGGTGTTGTTGTCAGCATGATCTTAGTCCTCATTAACTCGATTTATAATTCTTTACAATTAAAAATGCTTAACCCAAACCAACCAACCCAGAAGGTTGGCGAGTCAGTTGTAAACCTAAAGGGCGAAAATTTTAGAGAGGAATCGCTATGGGGATGCGGCCATGACCATTCTTAGACGCCACATGGGAGGCTGCATTGGCGGCAACCTGTCTGTACACGTCTTCGTACCCGTTGGTCATTTGGGTCACGCTAAAGTAGGACGCGACGTGATCTCGGCAGGCGAGTCGATCAATGGTTCCAATCTTGTGGACGGATTCCACACATTCCTCAACGGTGTCGCACAAAAATCCGGTTCTGCCATGATCCACCACTTCTGGTGTAGAACCCAGGCGCATGGCGATGACTGGAGTACCTGCTGCCATAGATTCAATCATCACAAGACCAAAGGGTTCACGCCAAGTGATCGGGAATAACGTGGCGATCGCCCGTCCCATTAGCTCATTTTTTTGAGCATGATTGGCTTCGCCCATGAACTGAATTTGATCACCATCAATGTGGGGCTTGATCTCATTTTCAAAGAATTCTACATCTACAGGGTCAACCTTGCCCGCCATTCTTAGGGGGATTCCCGCCTGTTTTGCAATGGCGATCG